>NZ_CP174332.1:910000-1172500 GCF_052468095.1 Microbulbifer maximicatervae (SeqCode) | reverse complement strand
CTAATCAGGGTTCCGTTACCCTCTTCAAAAGTTGAAAGTACGCGCAGGGGAACCTTGTATTTACCGGCGAACTCTACGGCGCGGATCTGCAGAACCTTGGAGCCAAGACTGGCCATTTCCAACATTTCTTCAAATGTGATTCGATCGAGTCTGCGTGCACTGTCGACCACTCGAGGGTCAGTGGTATAGACCCCGTCCACGTCGGTATAAATCTGGCACTCGGTAGCATCTAACGCCGCAGCTAACGCCACACCCGTCGTGTCAGACCCGCCGCGCCCAAGTGTGGTGATATTGCCGTCGTCATCCACCCCCTGAAAACCAGCCACAACTATGACTTTGCCTTCATTGAGATCGGTGCGCATTCGCTCCACATCGATACTTTGGATGCGAGCTTTGGTATGAGCATTATCCGTAAGAATTTTTACCTGCCCACCCGTGTAGGAACAGGCGTCATAACCACGCTTCTTCAGAGCCATGCTCAAAAGGGCAATTGTGACCTGCTCTCCTGTGGAAACCAGAACATCCAATTCTCTGGGATCTGGTTTTTCCTGGATTTGATAAGCGAGATCAATCAGGCGATTAGTTTCACCACTCATGGCAGACAAAACGACAACCATGTCATGTCCCTGAGCGCGAAACGCGGCGACTTTATCGGCCACAGCTTCAATTCGCTCAATTGAGCCAACTGAAGTCCCGCCATACTTCTGCACGAACAAACTCATAACTTACTGTGTTTCCTTAGCTCCACAATAAGTACGCTTCCTGCCCAACTCGTGCAGGCGCGCACTTAATCACCAAACCTCTGCGAAATCAACTCAACTACGAATTCAGACCACTAATTTGACAAAACTTAACTAGTTTAAGGATTGCTCTATCCAATTTGGCACTTCTTTCAGCATATTAGGGAGCGCGGACACATCGGTTCCACCACCCTGGGCCATGTCTTTTCGGCCGCCACCCTTGCCGCCCAGTTTCCCGGCAGCAAAGCGCATAAGGTCACCCGCAGAAAGACGATCTGTCAGGTCTTGGGTCACTGCGGCAACCAAAGCCACCTTTTCGTCTCCCGGAGCCGCCAGCAGCACCACGCCACTGCCCAGCTTATTCTTCATTTGATCCGCCAGATCTCTCAGTGATTTGGGGTCAGCTCCATCAATAGAGGTTGCCAGCAACTTAAAGCCCGCCAACTCAATGGCCTGAGCGGAAAGATCTCCGCCAGCACCACTGGCCAACTTGGTTTTTAACTGGGCAATCTCTTTTTCCAGTTTTCGATTGTTAAGCAGCAACTGTTCAACTTTGTCAGCCAAGGAGTCCGGACGCGCCTTAAGCAGAGTCGCTACATGCTCCAGACGCTGCTGCGCCTGATCAAACAGAGACATTGCGTGAGCGCCAGTAACCGCTTCGATTCGGCGCTGGCCGGAAGCAATACCGCTTTCACCAACAATGCGAATCAAACCGATATCACCGGTGCGCTTCACGTGAGTACCGCCACACAACTCAACGGAAAAAGCCTTGTCATCGGTTTTGCCCATGGAAAGTACACGCACAGTATCGCCGTACTTTTCGCCAAACAGAGCCATAGCGCCCATCGCTTTTGCAGACTCAATATCGGTTTCGTGAGTTTCAACTGGGGTATTTGCGCGAATTTGACTATTAACCAGGGATTCAATCGCGTGCAGCTGCTTTGCCGTTACAGCTTCGGGGTGGGAGAAGTCAAAGCGCAGGCGCTCCGAGTCCACCAGGGAACCCTTCTGGGTAACATGCTCGCCCAGCACTTTGCGCAAGGCGGCATGTAATAGATGGGTTGCGGAATGATTCAGGGCGGTGGATTGACGAACATCTGCAGATACGACTGCCTCAAGGGTTTCGCCCACAGCGATGCCCCCCTTCAACACCTTACCAGTATGCAAATGATGCGCGCTCTGCTTGGTGCAATCGCGCACTTCAAAGCGGGCATCAGTGGAACTCAAATAGCCACTATCACCTACTTGACCACCGGACTCTGCGTAGAAGGGGGTCCGATCTAGAACAATTGCACCCTCTTCACCGTCTTCCAGGCGCTCAACCTGCTCACCACCTTTTACGATGGCTAACACTTTGCCTGCTGCCTCGGTCGCGTTGTAACCGAGAAACTCTGTAGCCCCTTCCAGTTCGAGGACATCGGTATAGTCCTGTTTAAATTTACCGGCAGCGCGAGCTCTCTGGCGCTGGGCTTCCATAGCAGCTTCATATCCATCCATATCCAGGGATAGACCGCGCTCACGGGCAATATCCTGGGTTAGGTCTGTTGGGAAGCCGTAAGTATCATGCAGAGTAAATACCAACTCACCGGGGATCTCACTGCCTTCGAGGGAAGCCAGGGCGTCTTCTAGCAGCGCCATTCCCTTATCCAGAGTCTTCGCAAACTGCTCTTCCTCTTTGCGCAGCGCATTCTCAATCACCTGCTGCTTTTCACGCAGCTCCGGGTATGCGTCACCCATCTGCTCGGCGAGCGCTTCTACCAGCTTGTAGAAGAAGATGTCTTTGTGCCCAAGCTTGTGGCCATGGCGCACTGCGCGGCGAATAATGCGGCGAAGTACAAATCCACGGCCTTCGTTGGAAGGCATTACGCCATCGGCAATCAAGAATGAACAAGAGCGGATATGGTCGGCGATCACTCGCAGGGATTTCTCTTCCAGGTCGCTGCAGCCAACCACTTCTCCCGCCGCTTTCAGCAGCGCTTGGAACAAATCAATTTCATAATTGGAGTGTACTCCCTGCATTACGGCGGCAATACGCTCCAGCCCCATGCCGGTATCCACTGAGGGTTTGGGCAGTGGGTGCAGTTCACCATCAGCGGTGCGCTCATACTGCATAAATACCAGGTTCCAGATCTCGATATAGCGATCAAGGTCGTCATTATCGGAACCGGGAGGGCCGCCGGGCACATCGGCACCGTGATCGTAGAAAATCTCAGAACTTGGACCGCAGGGACCAGTGTCACCCATCTGCCAGAAGTTATCCTCGTCGAGACGGGAGAAGCGCTCGGCACTCACTCCCATTTCCTTCAGCCAAATATCAGCGGCTTCATCATCGCTGATATGTACGGTTACCCAAAGACGCTCCTCTGGCAAATTCAATACTTTGGTCAGGAATTCCCAGGCAAAGCGAATCGCTTCGCGCTTGAAGTAGTCGCCGAAGCTAAAGTTACCGAGCATTTCAAAAAACGTGTGGTGCCGTGCGGTGTAACCGACATTTTCAAGGTCGTTATGCTTGCCTCCTGCACGTACACAGCGCTGTGAACTGGTGGCGCGATTGTAGGAACGCTTTTCCTGCCCCAGGAAGGTGTCCTTAAACTGCACCATGCCGGCATTGGTGAATAACAGCGTCGGGTCATTGCCCGGAACCAGGGAACTGGAGGGCACAATGGCATGACCCTGCTCAGCAAAATAATTCAGAAAGGCGTCGCGAATCTGTGCGCTTTTCATCCGGCGTAATTCCACTTCGTTAGTTGAGTTTTATTTGATTGGAGTCAGTGACACGGTGTCACTTCTGTTCCACTACTGTGCCAGCCCCTGTTCGGGCATTCTTTTTTGGGCAAGCAGGTGAACATGCAGGTGAAATACGGTTTGACCTGCGCTTCGACCGTTATTAACTACCAGTCGATAGCCCTCGAGCCCCAGCTTGCGCCCCAATTCTGCCGCCACCCACATAAGGTGGCCGAGCAGGGATTTATCCTCAGCCTGAGCTGCGGATAAATTCACTAGGGGTTTGCGTGGGATAATGAGGAGATGGGTCGGCGCTTGTGGCGCGCGATCCTCAATAACGACACATTGGTCGTCCTCGTAGATCATCTCAGCAGGGATATCTCCCGAGATAATTTGACTGAAAACGCTGGGTTCACCCATTGGTTTACTTTTCCAGCTTTTCCTCGGCTGTCAGCTGCCGCGCTTCAGATTCCAGCATTACCGGTATACCGTCCCGCACCGGATAGGCTAGACCACTGGCCTTGCAGACCAGCTCCTGTGTGTCCTCCCGGTATTCAAGCGGCGCTTTACTCACCGGACATACCAACAGGCTCAGCAACTTTTTATCCATGTTCCACCCCACTATTTTCCCTCGGTAATACTTCCGATGGGCAAAAATGACCGCGTATCATACAATGCTTCATACGCTTTTACACGGTATTCGCCATAGCTTCTGCTGCGCCACCTGCTGGCTTTGCGCTTTTTTACCCTTATATGACAGAAGCAGTCTCTACTGAAACAGAATTGAGATGGCTAAGTAGCAGCTCCCGGGCTAAACGCCCCTCCTCTATTTCATTAAATACCTCATGGTAAGACCTTGAGAAACAGTGCAACTGCTTATTTTTTGACCCCACCTGTCCAAACCACTTGCGGCTGAGTTCCACATCGACAATATGGTCTGATTCCGGCAATAACAGAAGGCAAGGCATGGATATCCCATCCAACCGGCCAGATAAAAACTCCCGCTCCTGCAAAAAAGTCTTAAACCAGCGCAGAGAGATGCTGTGATGCACAAGTTCATCACTGACATACCGCTTGACCACATCCGGACTACGAGATATCCACTGACTATTTATCTGGCTGGAAAGAGCCAAACCCGGAAGCCAGCGAGCCAAAAATAGCGCGAACCATAGCAGGAGGCCTTTTGGCTCACTTTTACCGCGAAAGCCCGGTGCGGAAAGATTTAAACTGTCGACAGATTTATATCGAATAGCACAGCCACAAGCGATAACAGCTCCCATACTGTGGCCAAGAAGATGCATCCCAAGCCCGGGGTTTCCACTTTTTACCAAAGAGAAAAATTCATTTAGATCCTCACTATAAAGTGCAAAATCCTCAATATCCCCGCGCTTCCCATCCGACAATCCATGGCCATAATGATCTAAGGCATAGACACTGTACCCTGCTCGATTGAGATCTTCCGCCAGCTCACTGTAACGCCCACTGTGCTCGCCCAACCCGTGGGATATAACCACTACACCCACAGCTTCTTCTACCCACCAGCGCCGGTAATACAGCGTCACTCCCCTGGTGACAAACTCCATTGCAATCTCCTTATTGATTATTATTTTGCTAGCTAATCGCTATTCCAGGGTTTCGCGGTACCTGCCCAGCATGGCCAAATGATTCATGCGGGACCGTTTAAGTAGCGCTTCCTGGGCTGCTTCAACATTCTCCGGGCGCCCCTGCCAAGCAGCGAGTGCTGGCTCTTGTAGTGCGCGCCCATAGGAAAAGCTCAACTGCCAGGGGCCACCACCTTGCTGATTCATTGCATTGAGATTGGCCGTGGCCTCTTCTGGTCCCTGCCCCCCGGAAAGAAAGTTAATTCCCGGCACTGCTGCGGGGACCGTTCGCCGCAAGCTGCGCAGGGTATATTCGGCCACCTGCTCAGGGTCAGCCGTTTCCGCCTCCGCACCAGGGGTTACCATACTGGGCTTGAGCAACATCAGCTCCAGTATTACCCCGTGCTGGTGGAGTGCATGGAACACAGAGTGCCAAACCCGCTCATTTACCGCCGCACTGCGCTCTATATCGTGCTCACCGTCCATCAGAACCTCTGGCTCGACAATAGGAACCACCCCTTCGGCCTGGCATACCGCTGCATAGCGGGCCAACATCTCAGCATTTGCGGTAAGCCCCAGGCGCGTGGGGTTGTGATGGCCAATAGGATAGACTTCGCGCCACTTGGCGAAGCGAGCTCCTTGCTTTTTATATTGCTGCAAGCGCTCAGACAACCCGTCCAGCCCGTAGGTGATCATATCCCCAGGCGCTCCAGGCAGGGGGCCCTTGCCCTTATCCACCTTTATGCCCGGCACTATCCCCTGTGACGCTGCCACTTCCGGCAAGGGCTGACCCTCGGCATCTTTTTGCCCCAGAGTTTCCTCGAACAAAATAACGCCACTGATACACTCACCCAACCCCTTACAGGACAGCAGCGCAGCACGGTAGTCGCGCCGGTTTTTCTCAGTGGAATCCACTCCAATCGTGGCAAAGCGCTTGGCAATGGTGCCGCCACTCTCATCGGCAGCCAGGATGCCCCTTTGACCATCGACCAAAGTTGCTACAGTTTCCTCCAGCATATCGATATGTGACATCTCTACCCCTCCCTTAGGTTATTACGCTAAGAGGATAGGCGGTCCAGCCTAAAAAGCTTTACAGGCTTTTACCGCCCTCCGCCAACCAGCCAACAACTGCTCCCTCTCCGCCTGAGTCATTGCCGGCATAAAGTCCCTTTCAATTTCCTGCAAACACTCCGGTAATTCCTTTGGTCGCCAGGTTCCACCTCCAATACCAGCCAGCAACGCAGCACCAATAGCCGTCGATTCAATCTGCTGGGGCCGCTCAACACGCAAAGAGGAAATGTCCGCCTGGAATTGCATCAGGAAATTATTCGCGCAAGCACCCCCATCCACACGCATATGGGTAATCGGCAAGCCCAGGGCCTGCTCCATCAAGCGGGCCAGCTCATCACTCTGGTAAGCTATAGATTCCAAAGTGGCACGCACCACCTCAGCTCGACCAGCCCCCCGACTCAAGCCACAAATAGTCCCCCGTGCCGATGGGTCCCAGTGCGGCGCACCCAGTCCACTAAATGCAGGCACAAGATAAACGCCACGGGTATGAGGAATACTCTGGGCGATAATTTCGGTATCCACCGCCTGCTGGATCATTCCCATCTCGTCCCGCAGCCACTGTATAGCGGAGCCCGCTGTGAAAACTGAACCCTCTACGGCATAGGCCGGATTACCCTGGGCATCACAGGCCACTGTAGCCAGCAACCCCTGGGGTAGCTCAGGGCGATCCTCGCCGGCAAAAGCCAGCATAAAGCAGCCAGTTCCGTAGGTGTTTTTTATACTACCGGGCTCGGTACAACCCTGGCCAAACAGTGCTGCCTGCTGATCCCCGGCAACACCACAAATCGGAGCCGATGTGCCGAGAAAAGCGTGGGGGTCTGTATCGGTAAAGTGGCCAGCCGACGGTAGAATTCTGGGAAGAATGGATTCAGGGCACTGGAAAAAATCCAGCAGCTCACTATCCCAGGCTTTATCTTTTATGTTGTACAGGAGGGTACGACTAGCATTGGTGTGATCGGTGAGATGGGCTTTGCCACCGCTCATTTTCCAGATCAACCAGCTATCTACGGTGCCGAAACACAGGTCGCCATTTTGAGCTCGGGTTAGTAAATCCGGGTTACGGCGGAACAGCCAAGTCAACTTACTTGCGGAAAAGTAAGCATCCAGCAATAGGCCACTGCGCTCTCGCAACCAATCAGACCTGCCGAGTTCCCCCAACTCCCGGCATACCTCCGCCGAGCGCCGGCACTGCCACACAATCGCAGGAAAAACCGGCTCGCCGGTATACCTATCCCAGACGATCGTGGTCTCGCGCTGGTTAGTAATTCCCACTGCGGTGATATCCGACGCGCGAACACCAGCGCGCTGGAGTGCTGCGGCACAGACCCGGAGAGTTACCGACCAAATCTCTTCCGCATCCTGCTCAACCCAGCCAGGCTGGGGATAACGATTGGGAATTTCCGAGTAACTGCGACCAATCAGGTGGCCCTTACTATCGAAGATAAAAGCTGTGGTACCAGTGGTGCCCTGGTCAATAGACAGGATCATAGGGTTCTCGCGCTTATTCTTTTAGTCTCTTTCTGTACCTGAAAAATGGCCGAAACCTATCGACCAGTCATTCAGGTAGTAGTCAGAGTATAAGCCCGATTAATTGCCGTCCAGCGCCCAGCTAATCGCGTCCGTGGGGAAGCCCCGGTAAGCCAGGTATCGCTGGCGCCGCGCTCGCTCCTTCATCCACTGATCCCGTGGAAGCTCTGCGCTCATAGGGGCCCGGTATTTTCTCTGAAGCATTTCCGCAGCTAACTCAAACCAATCCACTTCCAACTGATCCAGCGCCTGGGCAATTAGTTCACCGCGCACGCCGCGCTGCTGTAGCTCATGGCGAATACGCATCGGCCCCTGACCGCGCTGGACACGGGAGCGGGCAAAAACTTCGGCAAAGCGTTGATCGGATTGATAGTTGAGTTCGTGTAGGCGCTCAAAAAGCGTGTCGAAATCGGCGCTGGGGAATTTTGCCGCGAGCTTTTGCCTCAATTCATGGCGGGAGTGCTCGCGGCGGGTCAACAGCTCAAGCGCCGCGCTGAAAAGCGCTTGAGCTGGATCAGCGGAAAAATCCGCTTTTGAGTACGGCATTTACTCTTCCGGTAATTCCGCAGCCTCTTCAGGGGTCGCAGGCACTAAATCACCGAGCAGCTGCGCACGCAACTGACCTTCAATCTCGTTGCGAATGTCGGGGTTATCGCGCAGGAACTTGGTAGCGTTCGCCTTGCCCTGGCCAATCTTGTCGCCCTTGTAGCTGTACCAAGCCCCAGCTTTATCCACCAGTCCCATCTTCACGCCGTAATCGACGATTTCACCAATCATGTTAATGCCTTCGCCATACATGATCTGGAACTCGGTCTGCTTAAACGGAGGAGCTACCTTGTTCTTAACCACTTTCACTCGGGTTTCGTTACCGACCACCTCATCGCCATCTTTAACGGAGCCGATACGACGGATATCCAAGCGTACAGAAGAGTAGAACTTGAGGGCATTACCACCAGTGGTGGTTTCAGGGCTGCCGAACATAACACCGATCTTCATGCGGATCTGGTTAATGAAAATCGCCAGGGTGTTGGTGTTCTTGATATTACCAGTGAGCTTACGCAGAGCCTGGGACATCAAACGAGCCTGCAAGCCCACATGGGAATCACCCATCTCACCTTCGATCTCAGCGCGCGGGGTCAGGGCCGCAACGGAGTCCACTACAAGCACATCAACGGCACCGGAGCGCACTAGCATATCGGCAACTTCCAGAGCCTGCTCACCGGTATCCGGCTGGGATACGATCAACTCATCGACGTTGACACCCAGTTTTTCAGCATAGATAGGGTCGAGGGCGTGCTCAGCATCCACGAAAGCACAAGTACCACCATTGCGCTGGGCCTCGGCAATCACCTGCAAGGTGAGGGTGGTTTTACCGGAGGATTCTGGCCCATAGATTTCAACGATACGGCCACGCGGCAAGCCGCCTATACCCAGGGCCACATCCAAGCCGAGGGAGCCGGTAGAGATCGCAGGAATACGCTCGCGCTCCTTATCTCCCATACGCATCACAGTGCCTTTACCGAACTGACGTTCAATCTGAGATAGCGCCGCTTTTAATGCCTTGTCTTTATTGGAATCCATGACCATTCCCGTATTTCTGAGCTGAATTGAGTGGTGGCAAGCTTAACGAAGGATTACTGTATAGGCAACCAGTAATTCCTCATACTGAGTACCAGCTTCAGGCTGAGCGAGCCTCGCTTCAAAAAGAAGTCTGAAGCTGGAGCAAACGAACAAAGATTGACCCGGCGGACAGGTTCAAACCGGGTGCTCACGGACAACCTTTAACATTCCCTTCAGCGCCTCAACGACCGTCTGCGATTGCACCTCTGCCCGGTTACCACTGAACAGAAAACACTTCGCATCAATCTGCACTGGCTCTTGCCCCTCCGCATGGGCCCAGGCGATCCAAACTGTACCTACCGGCTTCTCGGCAGTGCCACCATCAGGCCCCGCGATACCACTGACCGCAACGGCGAGATTGGCATCCATCATCGCCAGAACCCCACAAGCCATCTGCCGAGCGACCGGCTCACTCACAGCCCCAAACTGCTTGAGATCATTGCTGTCGACACCCAGAACACCGTTCTTGATACGATTCGCATAGCTCACGATCGATCCATCAAACCAATTCGAAGCACCCGCTATAGAGGTAATAGCCGCCGCAATCGCACCACCGGTGCAAGATTCTGCCGACGTCACACGCCAATCTCTCTTTTCCAGCTCCCCGCCCAACTCTCTGGCAAGCTCAGTTATCTCTCTGTATTCCACCGTTTCTTCCTATTCAACCGCTCCTGGGCCACAACCAAATATTACAGCACAGAAGTGGGCTCTTATTCTGGGTGCCGACCTGCAGCAAGCTTACAAATTCCATTTTAAGTAAGCTGCCCCATACCAAATATACAACCGCCTCTCAGTGGTGAAGCCACAACCCCTTCAAAAAATCAATCCACGCCGGCTGCACACTGGCGCCGACACCAAAAGATAAATCTCACGCTGTCGAAGCGCTCGTAAGCGGCGGCAGCACTCTAGAAAAGTAAAACTACCTATGGGAACCGGGTTGCCAATTCTAATTTCCGCCGCCGGCCCACCTTCAAATTAGAATTTAAATTTTAAAAGGAGTCTTAAATCAGCAAATAATTTCAAGCGGGCAATCCAATAAGCAACAGCAAATTTAAAAATAAAAACGTAAACAATGTAAAAACACATTAATACGCACTGGCTGATTCTAATTTTAAAGCAGAAAAATTTTGTATATGCGATAAGTTGGACCAGTCTCACGATAAAGGGCCCGGGCTTTCCCTATGCAACAATCGGCTTTTTGTTAGTCTGTTACTGCTGTACTGAATATATAAATATCACAATAAAAAAGCAGATAAATCCCCAAGCCCAACAAGCATTAATCATCGTGGCAGATCACCGCCATTATAAAAATACAATGAAGTTGGCACCCCCATAGATAATTAAAGAAAGACAAAATCATGAATTTAAAAAAATCAGCGATCGCGGCTGCTATTGTAGGCGCCTGTGTGTCCTCACTTGCCAATTCAAAAACTTTGGTCTGGGAAGATAATTTCGACGGCGACAGTATTGATAAGTCCGTTTGGACTTACGATGTGGGCAACTCAGGCTGGGGTAACAATGAGCTGCAAACCTACACCGATGATAGCGCCAATGCCTATGTCGAAGATGGCAACCTTATTATTCAAGCACTGCAAAACGACGACGGCAGTTTTACTTCCGCCCGCCTGAAATCCCTGGGTCGTATGACTTATAAATACGGCACCATTGAAGCCCGCATTAAATTACCCGACCTGGAGGCCGGATTGTGGCCCGCCTTCTGGCAGCTGGGTGGCGACTACGGCCAAGTGGGATGGCCCGCTTGCGGCGAACTGGATATTCTCGAGGCGGGCATGGCCGACGCTCTCAGTGCCGGCACGGTCAACTCAGAAGTTTCCGGCGCTTTCCATTGGTGGCATGAATCCGATGATTACACCGGCCAGGCAGACTACGGCCAATCGAAAAACCTTGTTGATGACTTCGGCTCCAGCACTGACCTCACTGAGGACTACCATATTTTCGGTATGACCTGGACACCGGACAGCATCGTCATGTGGGTCGACGACGAAGCCAATGAAATTATTAGCATCGGCAGTGAAGACCCCGCATTTAACGAGTTCCGTCAACACCACTTCCTGATCCTGAACTTAGCGGTAGGTGGCGTCTTCCCAGAGATTTACGCTAACAGTGAAATCACCGCACCGATGCCCGCCAGAATGTATGTGGACTATGTTCGCATCTACGATAACGACGACAGCAGCTACAGCACAGAAATCTCCCTGGCAGAAGACACTGCCAAAACAGGTGATATCGGCGTATTTTCCGAGGGCAGTAACCTCTCCGAATCCCTGGAGCTCGGCACCGATACCGAGCTGTATGTCTGGAACCAGAACAGCATGTCAGCTACTGTCAGCGCCGAAGCTGCCGAGGGTGATGAAGCCCTCGAGTTTGATATTACCGCTGGTGAATGGTTCGGTATGGGTTTCTGGATGCATTATGACCTAAACCTAATGAACTACGAAAACGGTCATCTCAATTTCAAAATGAAAACCACCAGCAGCCAAACTATCGGCATTGGTATTTCCAGTACTGGTGGCGGAGATGCCTGGGTAGACCTGGTGGATGGTGATGGTACCTACGGCCTGGAGCGCGATGGCGAATGGCATCAGGTAAGTATCCCCCTGAGTAAATTGGGAGTGGACTTCAACACTATCAGTCAGGCATTTATGATTCGAGGTGATGCCGCCTCTGAAGATTTTGTCCTATCCATTGACGATATCTACTTTAGCGAAAGTGTGGAAAAAACAGCCCCAACCGGTGTCTTTTCTCTCTACACCGAAACTACAGAGGCCAATTCAACTTTCACACTGGGAACTGATGGCAACCTGTATATTTGGGGCGATACCCTGCTAGAGGCCACTCAAACCCCATTCGAAGGTGAAGAATCCCTCTCCTATTATTCCTCCGGGGCCGGCTGGTTCGGAATGGCATTTACTGCCGACAGCTACTACGATCTATCCGCTTTCGATAATGATACTGCAACACTGAATTTCGCCCTGAAAACCGGCTCAGATACCACCTTTAAGATTGGCATGAAGAGCGGTAGCGTCAACGATATTGGCCAACAGTGGATTGAGTTTACCAGCGGCTCCGATCCTTATGAATTCGCGCGGGATGGCGAGTGGCACCAGATATCAATCCCCGTTACTGATTTCAGTAGCGAGGTAGATATGTCAAATGTTATTCAGTTATTTGAACTACTGGGCGTCGATGGAGATATCAGCGATATTGAAATTGACGATATCTATTTCTCCGGCGGAAGCTCAGATAGCGATAGTAATGACAACTGTCGCCCACACTCCCACAAGTGCCACCCTCATCATAAAAGGCACAAGCATCGCCATGGAAACTGCACCCCACCTGCACGGTGCGCACAGGGACCCCGTAGACATTAAAAATACAAGGGCGCCGCTAAATAGCAGCGCCCTTTTCTTTTTTACGCCACCCAATTTTTTCACCAGCATCAAAACCCGCCCTGTCTGCCGGCAGATATTATCTTTTAAAGATATGATCCTGTGTGAGGGAAAGCACAACAACAATAAACCCAGGTTAAATTTGCTTGCACTTTTGCCCAACACAGAAAGATCAAAAACAGAATTCCCGCACAAAACACTTGCAAACAAAAACACAAAAAGGAATTTATTTTCTTGTAAAAAAATTACAAGGAAATAATTTTTTAAGCGTATGCGACAAGCAGGACTACAACTACGATAAGGGGGCCAGATTCGCTTTCCTGTGGAACAATCGTTTTGCTAGGCTTTGCCCGTGACCAGCACCTGTTTTTCGTGTGAATTTTAGGCAATTACAATTTAAGTAATCTGCATTCATTAAATCCACAAGCAACATTTGACTGAGTCACACCATTCCTATCAGGCGTTTTATTCTTATAAATAATTAACAACGAAAGAAAATTATGATTATTAAAAAATCAGCGATAGCCGCAGCTATTGTCGGCACCTTTGTGTCCTCAATAGCCAATGCAAAAACTTTGGTCTGGGAAGATAATTTTGACGGAGACACTATCGATACCTCCGTCTGGACCTACGATGTTGGCAACTCCGGCTGGGGTAACGACGAGTTACAAAATTATACCGATGATAGCGACAACGCTTATATCGAAGACGGCAACCTGATTATTCAGGCCGTACAGGAAAGTGACGGCAGTTTTACTTCTGCTCGCCTAAAGTCGCTCGGGCGTCTGTCCTACAAATACGGAACCATTGAAGCTCGAATTAAATTGCCGGATTTGGATGCAGGACTATGGCCAGCATTCTGGCAACTGGGCAGCGACTACGGTCAAGCCGGCTGGCCTGCCTGTGGCGAACTGGATATTCTCGAAGCGGGTATGGCCGAAGCGCTAGAAGCCGGCGTCGTAAATTCTGAAATTTCCGGAGCCTTCCACTGGTGGCACGAGTCCGACGACTACACCGGACAAGCAGATTATGGTGTATCGCAAAACCTGGTTGAGGACTTCGGTTCCAGCTCCGACCTCACTGAGGATTACCATATCTTCGGCATGACCTGGACGCCCGATAGCATCGTTATGTGGGTGGACGACGAATCCAACCAAATCGCAGCTTTGACGGATACCAGTGATTCCGCCTTCGATGAATTTCGCCAGCATAACTTTTTAATTCTCAACCTGGCAGTAGGCGGCATCTTCCCGCAGATCTATGACAACAGCGAGATCACTGCCCCAATGCCCGCGAAAATGTATGTTGACTACGTACGTATCTACGACAACGATGACAGCAGCTACAGCACCGAGCTCTCCCTGGCTACCGATACCGCAAAAAGCGGCAACCTGGGCGTGTTCGGGGACAGCAGCGATATTTCCGAATCCCTGACGTTTGGCACTGATATCGAGCTCTACGTCTGGAACAATATGGAAAGCCAATCCAGCGTCGATGAGAGTGATGCCCTGGAGTTCCAAATCGATACCGGCGAATGGTATGGCATGGGTGTATGGATGCACTACGACCTGAATTTGATGAACTATCAAAATGGTCACCTGAACTTCCGTATGAAAACCACTAGCGAAGAGACTATCGGCATCGGTATTAACAGTACCAGCGGTGGTGAGTCCTGGGTGGACCTGAGCGTAGATGGCGATACTTTTGGCCTGGAGCGCGATGGGCAATGGCACGAGGTGAGTATCCCCCTGAGCAAATTTGGGGTGGACTACAACACCATTAGCCAGGCATTTATGGTGCGCGGCGATGGACCGTCAGAAGCCTTTACCCTGTCCATTGACGATATTTACTTTAGTGAGAGCGTCGAAAAAACCACGCCAAGCGGTACCTTCTCCCTATACAGTGAAAACACCGAGGCCGACTCCAGTTTCGAACTGGGCACTGATGGCAATCTGTATATCTGGGGCGAAACCCTGATCGAAACTTCTCCTTCCCCTTACGAAGGCTCTGAATCCCTGTCCTACACCTCCGCAGGTGCTGGCTGGTTTGGCATGGCTTTCACTGCTGACTATTACTACGACATGTCAGCCTTCGACAACGATACCGCCACGCTCAATTTTGCTTTGAAAAGCAGCTCCACCACGACCTTTAAGATCGGCATGAAGAGCGGCAGCATTGACGATGTAGAACAAAAGTGGATTGACTTTGCCAATGGCGCCGATCCCTACGGTTTCGCACGGGATGGCCAGTGGCACCAGATCTCTATCCCCGTAAGCGACTTCAGTGACGAAGTAGACATGTCTAACGTAGTTCAACTATTCGAGCTTCTAGGCGTAGATGGAGAAATCAGCGATATCGAGATCGACAATATCTACTTCTCCGGTGGTATTGGCGGCAACGATGACTCCGGTGACGATTCCGATAGTGGAGGCGACGAGGGCGACAGCGAAGACTCTGGCGATAGCGGTGAAGCTGGCAGCCAGGACCTGATTGCACAGGCTACCGTCACCGCCAGCAACGAAATCCAGCCCATCGCAAATGCAGTTGATGGCAACAGCAGCACCCGCTGGGAAAGCGCCCATGGCGGTGACTCAGAATGGGTACTACTGGACCTGGGTGAGGCAGAAGCTCTGAACACCCTGACAATCGACTGGGAAACCGCCAACGCTGCGACCTATGCGGTACAAGGCAGTAACGACACTATTTCCTGGACCACACTGGCCAACTTTAGTGGTGGTAGCGCCGGAGAGAGAACCGATGAGCACTCCCTGAGTGGAAGCTATCGATATGTGCGCCTGTACTTCACTGAGCGCAGCACAAGCTATGGCTACTCCATCTGGGAGCTGGGCTTAACTGGTGGCGACGGTCAGGCTTCAAGTATCTCTGCAACCTCTGAACTGCAAAGTGCTGAACTGGCAATCGACGGAGATAGCAATACCCGCTGGGAGAGCGCCCACGGTGTGGACAATGTCAGCCTGACTTATGACTTGGGCTCTGTACAGTCCATTGGCACCCTCAATATCGACTGGGAAACTGCCAATGCGGCTGCCTACACTCTGCTCGGCAGTACCGATGGTAGCAACTGGACAACTGTTGAGTCATTTTCTGGAATGGGAACCGGTGAACGCACCGACGCAATTACCGTAGAGGGAAACTACCGTTACCTGAAGATTGACTGCACCGAACGCAATACCGTGTACGGCTACTCCATTTGGGAAATTAGCACTTACTAATAGCAGCTGGTAGTAGCAACTAGGGCAGCACTTTTACAGTGCTGCCCTACCTATAAACTGCCACCGAAAGAACTAAAATTCCAAAGCTAGAGGTGCTAAACACCTTTGCACAGTAATTCTTTCTAATTCAAAGCCAACCTGAAAATAATAACCTTCCCAAGGCTAACGGTAGACCATCGCCAGAATCGAGCGCCCCTGCTTCACGTAACCGCGGAATAAATCCCCAACAGGGCCACTTAACTCATTCACTTCAACCCTATCAAACCCCAAAGAGGAGTAAAAAGGCTCTAGGTGGTCGTAGGGAAATGTATAGGTGTCACTATCAAAACGTTCAGCAAGGAGCGTCAACAGCTGCCTTGCAACACCCTGCCCTTGATGATCTGGTGCAACAGCAACTCCGGCCAGGAGCTTAAAGGTCTCATAGCGCCGCAAATAACCGCAGGCAATCACCTCCCCCCGTTCGCCGCGCACTATCCCGCAGTTCTCATGGCGTTTGGCTTTGCCACGAAATCCATACATGCGATAAAATTTGTTCGCTAGCGGAATCTCTATATCTGCCAGCCACTGAACACTATTAGAAGGCTGCGTTTTCGCCATAAACCTGCCCCTGTACCCCTGAAGTAGAAAAATGCCCAGAGAGACCTGTAGCACCTGCCTGCGCCCGCCCAATGTCTGCTACTGCAGTGCGTTGGTGAGCCTGGCTAATACCATAAAAGTGGTGATCATACAGCACCCACATGAAGAGAAGCACCCGTTCAATACCGGGCGTATGGCGAACCTGTGTTTAAATAACAGTGAATTGCTTATTTCTGAAACTCTTCCTAATCAACAGTTGGAAAGGCTACTCGATACACCCAGCGCTCTACTCTATCCGTCACTATCATGGCTACCCCAAACACCCCGATTAGCTGAAGGGAATAATATCCCTAGCCACCAGAATCAGCTGGAAAAGATTGAACAGCTAATTGTTATTGATGCGACTTGGAAAAAATCTAAAAAGATTCTTCACCTGAATCCCAAGCTACAACAGCTTCCAAGAGTCAATCTCAGTGGGGACTTGAAATCCAACTACGCTATTCGGAAAACCACCGTTGCGGATGGTCTATCAACCATTGAAAGTATTGCCTTGGCTATGGCTCAACTTGAAGATAAAAATGAGTATTCCAAGCTTCTGCAACCATTTGAAAAGATGATTAGCCTGCAACAGCAGAGCTATTCAGTAGAGCCAGCTTAGGGTATTTGGCTATCACAGTCAGCGAGGCCTCAAGCAGAGAACCTAAACAATCACACCACCAGGAAATATCAAATTAGAAATCCCCTGATAGGTCAGCACACACATAAAAATTGATAAGGCATATCGAATAATTGATCGATATCGCTCTTCATCAATCCTCGATTGAAGCTTAAATCCGATAATTAGTCCAAAATATGCAAATACGGTAATTGCAGATAGCGACATCAACTCCAAATCATCAAAACTCAAGTAAACTGAAAGCACAGAAAGCTGTATCAGCTTGCCAATCAAAAAACAAATATTGGAAATAAGGATTACTTCCTTTGAAGACTTGGCAACTTCCAATAAGTAAATCATCAGTAGAGGCGCAATCGCATTAGTCGCGCCACCAATCACCCCAGCCAAGCCGCCCATAATGACAGGAAAAAGTACTGGCCGACTGGAGAATTTGGACAGATAACCCCTTAAACGATTGGAAAACAGGTAAATCAAGATTGATACTGCCAGTAACAACTTGAGAATATCCGGATTTGCCCAGGTTAACAGCCATGTTCCGGTAAGGCTTCCAAGAGACACCAACAATATTACTAAACTATATTTGGAAAAATTAATCCTATAATCTCGACACTTATAAAGACTGGATATAATTACCAAAAGCGACGGCAGGATGGTTAACACTACTGCCGTTTTCAAATCATAAGCAAGTGCCAGAATAGGCGTCGCAAGCATTGGGAAACCAAATCCCAATGCTCCGTGAGCCATACCTGCTACCAGAATAAGCAACAACCCAACTATAACTATCTCTATGACCACCCGTTAAGCAACCCTCGATATAGCAGGCATATTAAAACGTATTCGTTTAAGGTGCCTTTTCCTATCCTTAATTCCTGTTCTTGCGTGAAGGTATCGTCGATTATCCAATAACAATATCTGATTATTATTCAACCTAACCTTAAACATATTATGTGGCAACGATATTTTTAGCTCCAGCTCACGTAAAGCATCAAGCTCATCTGAAGAGCAATACTCACGCTCGATAATATCATACCTGTATCTGAAACCATGGCTCTCATCAATTAAGGATGCCTCTATAAACTCAGACGACTTGCGAAACTCTTCAGGAACACGCAGTTTAAACTTACTACTTGAAAGCACCTGGAAAGTTTTATCGGAGAGGCTCTCGATTATCCTGTCGGCACAGACAAGAATATTTTCTCCGCCGCCATGCATATCAGCGTGCACAACGAAGAGACCAAAGTAGCCAGGCATCTCCGATTCAAAAGCACCGTCATTGTGCAAGAAGAATTCTCTATCACTATGAGATATGGCCAAGGCCTCATCGCCTGTCTCACCACCAATTCTCACATCCCAAACCGTTCGCCCCATAGAATCATGCTCATGTACCAACCCAATGGTATTGACAATATCCTCCATCACTTCAGCAGAATCATCAGAAAATTTGAGATGGATAAGCGCAATCCCCTTTTTAAACAGGGCTATCTTATAACTTTCATACTCTATGTCCGAACAGGACCCAAGTTCAAAGCAGCAGTAACTTGGGACTCTAAGTGGCATGGCATGCGATGAAAAATAGAGTGACGACATTTTCAGCTCCCTTGATGAACAATTCCTTTACGATTCCCACAATATGAACTTCTACCCACAAGATAAAAGGAGCAATCTTTATGCCAAATATCACATATGTACCAAACTCCTACGTCTCCAACTTTAGTCCCTGATGGCGTTTAAAGCTCTTTAACACCGAAAACCAGTGGAAACTCTCTGAATCGCCTATCACAAAGTAACCCAGGCCATCCTAATAAGGCCTTGTATATTTCACAAAACAGCAACAATCCACCCGTTCAGGCCAAGATAACCTACCTCCAAACAGATAAAATTTATCGTAGTGCGGCAAAACCACAGCGAAATAGCTCTCTAGTCATGACCATTTAATAAAACCACAACAAATACCCCTTAAAAAAGAAAAGAAAGCATCGCAAAATAAGAGCCAATATCGGGGACAAGCATTCCCTATTAATTCCCCACTCAGGTGGAATAATAAAAAGTCAGGCGCTAACAATAGAATATATAAAGCGGACCAAGGTCACACCTATAAGGACCAATTCTGCCATCGAGCCAAGCCGAGGGGAAAAGTATGGAAGATTTAAAGACACGGGAGCCATTTAAATGCCGTTACCAAACAGCCCCCAAGGAGATATCTAAACAAACCCTCCCCGATGGCAGCCATATAAAGTTGAGCGCCACAACTAAAGTACTCGTCAATTATTCAGAGACACGCAGACGCATACGTCTATTAAATGGGGAGGCCCAAATAAGCATTTGTAAAGAGGTAACCTGGCCATTTATAGTAGAATCACGACAAGCATTGATCCGTACACATAAGGCCACTTTCAATATTGACCAGCGATATGGAGTAACAGAAGTCACTGTTCTCGAAGGGAAAATCACTGTCAGCCCAGTAAAACAAAATAAAAATCGCGCCGAAATAAAGAAAGGGGAGATGCTCAAAGTAACTGAGCACAACACCGGTGCAATCAAAGATTTTGAGGTTTCCAGCTATAAGGATTGGGGAAGTGGATTTACAAAGGCTGATAACATCAGATTAACAGAACTTCTAATATCGCTAAATCGCTTTACAAATACACCACTTGTGACGAGAGACCAGAACACTAGTAGACTACTTGTTAGTGGAGTTTATGACCTGAATCATATAGAAGATACCGTCCTCTGTCTGAGCAAATCTTATAACCTGAAAGTCACAAAAGAAGAGTCTCACACAGTGTTAGAGCTGCTTCCAGAATAATAACCTAGCTTGTTAAATACCAACAAAAGTCGTCTTGTGTACCTAACAATAAAGATAAAACAGTACTTTTCTGTAATTCTACCAGCAAATACGGTCAATCTTAGGGGCTCAGTATTACTAAAAATACGTAGTTTGCTAGCCTAGTACCCTCAGCTGGCAAGGGGTACCAGGAATTCTCTTTCTGGTCCAGAGACTCCGAACCTTGCCAGCTTTTTTTATCACTTTGACTCAAAGTAAGTGACAGTAGAACCAAAGAAAAGACAGTAAATCCTACTCAACCGTGTCCTTATCTTCTTGCCTCAAATAACCAGCCGCATTTTCATCTTGAGCTAATTGTCCCTGTTCTGTCATTGGCAGAGCACGACTTTGCTGATTAATAGCATGAATATTCGAAGTGTTTTCCAAGTCTCTACTGCTTGTAATGGAGGCAATAGACTCTCTATCTTTCAAGAAACTAATTACGTCATCCCTGATTTCAGATAAGTCGCGTTCAGACTTATGCATTTCAAGTATATGCCTTGGATACTCCAAGTTTCTCATGCCAGAAGCCGCAAATGTACTTGAGACAACCCTGGTTACTATCACCCAAGGCGTAATCGAACTTCTGACTAGTACATTTTCAGAGCGAGTACTGTCATGTATTCCAGTGCCCGTTGAGATCTTAGATTCAGTGAATGTCCCTTCGCATTTAAAATACACCAATAGTGATTCAAACTGCATCTCAGCAAAGAAGATATGTGACGCATTGACCAACAATCGAGCAAATGTATTAAGAATAAATCCTATCAAAAGCAGGTGAATTAGCGTCATACAGAGAGCGCCACCTGCTGAAATATACTGTTCTAGCAGAGCTAAGCGGCCAGCTTCCCCCTCTAAGGCGCCAAACTCCTGCTTAATGGCTGTAATAGATTCCGGCTGAAAAAAGTGAATAACATCAATCAAAGAGTATGCCAGCCAAATAGCTAGCGCAGTAACAACGATATAAAGCGCATTACCTGCGAAAAGACTAATATCGCGAATCAGCCTGAATTTTTCACCCAAATCAACAGGACGAACCGTAGGTTGTACTTCCTGGATCATTTCCCCATTGAATGAACCTTTACCATCCACTTGCTCTTCAAGTTTTGGATCAAGCTCTCTGTAAATACGATTGGGCACTTCCTTATAACGACGATTTGCCATCACAAGGTTATCCAAGTTTATAAAGATTTCCTTCGGGTGAACCGATTCCTGCCAGTTATCCCTTAATTCAGAAACCTCAGTGACTGGGTTTGCTATTTCGCTTCTAAAGCGCAGCATATAGACAACAGCAAAACTACAAGCAGCGCCTACAAATATAACCCCAAGAATATACAAGAACGGGCTAAAGCTCGGTAAAGCCTCAGTCAATACACCGGACACACTGATTATTTCATCTAGGGAAGTAGTACCTTCCCCCTTAAAAGCCTCAACGCCTAAACTTAACCCCAATCCCAGTAACAGGGGCACCACAATCGAGAATAATATCGTTTTTGCAATACTTCCCCCCGTAAGGCTCGCTACACTTTTCTGGGCTTCCCGTGAAATACCTTTACTCGCAGAGTGCCATACAATCAATGTATAAAGTAAAGCGATGGCAGAGTACATCGGGAATAGCTTTTCTCCCATATCACCAGCAAAACCACTGAGACAAATAAAAGCGACAATGACATATGAGAGCAAGACAGTTAATGTACTTACCCATGCGCCAAACTGTGCCTGAGCCATATTTCGAATGGGGTATGGCATATAAAGCAATTTAGGGAAGATACTGTGTAATACCCGAGCCAAGAAGCCCTTAGGCTCTAGAAAGGTTGGATTCTTCCGGCCAACTAACATCTCTTCTAAGCCGGAAGCGGTATAAGCCACTTCATTTTTCTCTTCTGATGCCGTACTCGTTTCAGATTTAGAATGGTTAAAAGCTAATGATACGGGATGATTTCGACCAACAAAGAAGCGCAATAAGGCCAAAATGCCGCCTGATAGAGCCCTGATACCGCCGACCAGTAGAATTGCCCCCACTACGACAAGCACCCAACCACTTACGGGGTCCGACTTCACTTGGCCAGCAGCGATAAACAGCAAGATTAGGGCAACAAGAAACTGAACTCCCCCCCTAATTGCGGTAACCCGGCCTTCTTTCTTAAAAGGGTTCTTCAGGCCCAAATCAATCGAGCCGTAATCAAACGCCATAGAGTATCCCCTTAGTACTGGTACTTATGCTTAACGCCTTAATCTGCTAAAAGAAGATGTACTTCTCAACTCAATGCAGCTTAAGGCTTTCCTGACTATTTTTCACTCACTTTCTATAAAGATACTTGCTATGCACTAGTAAGCTAATTGCAGCCCTCTATGTGTTGTATGTATTTCTGTATAACTGGGTATTCTTGAAGGCTTGGATAAGGAGTTATAGGCTGCTCGCATATGGCCTGTACAACGCCTAGCCGATAAGTTACCTATACCTGTTCCCACATAGAATCGAGTTAATTCTCTCCGGGGAGTTTGATCTGTTAAATGGCTGCACAGAGTTTAAGATTGCTCGAAAAACGTAATATGCATTTAGCGTATTGGAAACATCTTCCGGCACTCGCATAGTTGGAGCTGATATTAAATATGGCCAATTTTCATGAGAGGTAGGTACTAATACAGCTGATCCTATCGGGAATTCACCATGAAAGTCGGATTTGATCCGTGCTTGCACCCGATCCTCTACTTGAAAACCGAGCCTATCCCTAATTAGCAAATCCAACCCACCATCCATAATTCCGAAGCTATTAGCAGGGCTAACCATTGCGTCAACTGGCTTGGAAAAAAATCACCCTCGAAAACGCCTACAATTTCAATATCTTCAAATACTGGACTCCAAGCTTCCACAAGCTCCTTGGATTTATCAATTAAGTAGATTTTATCTGGCAGCATAGGCAGAACCTAATGTTAAATAACACTCATATCATATTTAGAAAACATCATACATGAGCCTACTATCATGAACCCAACTAAAGTCCCTCACTCATTGTTTCACGACATAATCTTACATACTTATCAGCTTTACAATGAATATATTTATCATCACTGTTTTTTAAAAGAGAAACCAAATCAATAGAAGTATATTTAAACCCAACTGGCCGGCCAATTTCATCGATTAATTTGTTACACAGTACGGCAATACAAGATAATCTAACCCAAAGAATTGGTGTATCCTTGAGACAAAACCCAGACATGACATCAACAAGGGGCGAAAGTTTATTCACAAAATCAACATTCACAAGCTCGTCAGAAAATTCTGAAAAAGACATACATCGCATTATTGACTGACCTTCGTGAACAACTAGAGCATTACCAATATTCGACAGTACATCAAAAAATATATGTTCTTTTTGTGTTTTCCAATTAGCCTTAGGGTGATGGCAAATAACTTTTGAGCCAGACAGCATAACAAACAAAGCTTTCTTAAATTCTAGTAACTTAATCGATGAATCATCTACAGCGAAATCAGCATACGCGACCTTGCTTTCTATAAGCTCTGCAAGACAGAGAAGTCTAGCCAAACGATATATGGTACTTTTACCATAGTGCCCACCCAAATTAATACTATATGGATTTCTTGGCATCTCTGATACCCTGACTTTAAAGTCTCGAGCAGCCAACAAAAGCTGAAATTTTAATGGCCCAATAGCGTGATAAAGACGAGCCCTGGCCTCAAAATTATACTTAATATCTGCGTCATGCTGTTTTAAATATAGTTCAACATCTTTCCTAACCTGACCATCTTGCTCACCTTTAAATGCATCAAGTGATTTTTCAAGCTTAACCCTATGGACTTGCAAATCTTTTTTAAGCCGATGAGAAACAAGTAATTTTGTTAGCCAGACAGCAGTAAAAGAAGAAACCCCCAATGAAGAAATAAATGTAACTATGTCTACTTCCATGACTCAATATTTCCATACTTAATCTAACTAAAGATGCTACCGACGGTAGCATATATCTTATCTTTTATGCTGACCATCAGAGCTTATCATTCATTGTGATAATAAAAAGTCAATAAATCCACAAAGGCCCTTCCAGGCATACCAAAGTGAAAATTTTATCCATTGAAAATCTTTAAACTCTAAGTAGTATAATAACTGATATACCGAGTGTATCAGGTATACCGTTGTACTCTCTTCGTGAATCATATAGGATAGAGGACTTTATCAAGGTAACGTTACCTCTTAGCGAACGTTAAATACGTCCTTTTTATTAGTAAACCTCAGCTATTTATCACTTCGAATATTCAATATGATCCATGCCATTGAATTACACATCAAATAGCCTCTTAAAATAAACTTGCCAGATACAATTTTGCTACACGCTGACGCCTAGCTCTCGCGCCACAGAAGCCGTTGTTGCTCCAGGCTTTTCCGCTCTCTTAACTGCTTCTCTACGGAACTCCTCCGTATACGCCTGAGTTCTTTTCTTACCCATGATACACCTCCGTGTTAGGCCTAAACCTAACTATACAGGGTGTCTACTAAACGTGGGTAAGTCTTACATTTAACGCCGCAATCAGATGCGGCTTATTTTGTGTGTTTTTTGCTCAAAAATGGGAGCACAGCGACCGTGCAAGAAGTACACAAAGTAAAACGTCGACTGCATTGCTTTGTTATGTGAACTTAATTCACCGACTCTTCCGGAATTCCAAAGTTTACTCTACTTCTAACGCCAGTTACCTCATAGGCTTTGCCATCAATTACTCGTGGTAAATACTTGTCATTAGAAACGGAAAACAAAGCAGTTCTATCAAAAATACCAGCTGGTTTAGATTCGATAACTATGGCATCTTTAACTTCGCCATTTATTCCAATCGTAAATTCAACTAATACATATCCCTCAATCTTCTTTTCTAGCGCATCTCTGGGATAGTATTCTTTACTTTTTTGGATTAACCAGAAATCTCCGTCAATTAACTTGTTATCTCCTTGAAACTTTTTATATTTTCCTGAATATATAGATTCCTGATAGACATTAAGAACAGTTAGGTAAGAGTCTTGCTCTTCCTCTGGACTATTAGCTATAGAGAGCTTTGCTGCCTCTAATTGCTGTTTAGCTTCAGCTACTCTACCAAAATGGAGGTAGCACCTTACTCTATGTATTTGATGCCAGGTGCTCTCCTGCTCTTTTCGTTTCTCGCTGCAGGCTACATCTCTTGTGTGCTCCATGTTTTCTTGAGTTGCACAAGAAGAAATTAGGATTAAAAGTATAAATTGCAGGAGAACTTTCATTCTAAGACTACTTCAACGCATAACGGCGCGCGCCTTTCGCGCGTCTAGTGGAGGCTGTTTTTCGGCCGAAACGGTGTTTGAGTACCTTGTTATGAGCTGCATATATCAATACCCTTTTTCCTAAGATAGGTGATGAGATGATAGTTATATGCTTCTGCATAAACTGGCGCAATTACTTGATACTTTCTTTCTGCGAAGCTATCTATTACGTCGTCAATCTTTAAATACCTAACATTGTTGCCGTATTCGCAGCTCTTATCAATGAGAGGAACTTCGTTTAGAAGCATGCCCGTAAGGCCAATCAGCCGTAAATCACCATTATCAGCTGCAGAGATAGCCTCGCTCTCTGGATTGGCGTGTAAAATCCAGTCAAAACCCCCTCGGTAATTCTCGGGGCTTGTACAAGACGCCATTAATAAAGCTATAAAAATTACTCTAAAAACACTCATACTTTGAGAGGCTCATAACGTCGCAATAACCGGCGCGTGTTAGCGCATCCAGCGGAGGCCGCTTGCGGCCGCAGCATAGTTAATTGCTTTAATATATTTTACTCACAATTTCTCAAGGACTGAGTAGCCATCATTATCTAGAGTCAGCGAATAACCTCCAATAAAGTCTGCTGCAGCAATTGCCCTAACTGATGATATTGAAACACCAATACTTGAATAGTATTTTTTTATAGCCGCATAGTTACGATTATTTACCTTAGTCTGGCAGTCAGTTTCTGTTATGCCGCACTCGTCAGAATCATGCATGATCATTACAGTTCTTCCATCCTCACTTCCAGCGATACGCATCTTGCTACCTTCAATGGATACAACTCTAGTAGCGCCACTAATGATGTTACAGTCCTTGGATACACCAAAACTTGAACATCCTGCTGTTGCGCCATTGATAGGATCACTATTTCGAGCATCCTCCACGGATAGGCTCTTAACTGCTTGAACATTCACACATGCGGTAAGAACCATTCCAACTACTGATACGAACAATATTTTTTTCATTTTTAAAAACTCCATTACTTGAAACTAAATATAACGAGGGTGTAGAAAATTCATCCCTCTTTTCGTACTGTGCTTCTACGTGAAAAATAGCCTGTTCATCAGTTAAAGCTAGATCAGAATTCACGTAAAATCACCATTAGCCGTCAATATTTGATCACACCTAAGAAAACAAAGACATAAATTAGTTTTTCTACAGCCTGAACGCCGCGTTCAGGGGCGACCAAAGCGGCGCACCGCCTTGTGTATAATGTGAGCGCAGCGAATTACACAAAAAAGGTGCATAGCTTTGGGAGTCCACTGCAACGCCTTGTTAGCAATTTTATCCAGGCATGCAGTAATTGTCATAAGAGTCCAACCACTGTTGCGTGATTTTCTGACGCTCGACATTAGTACAAACGACCATGTTTTGATCAATTTGTGTAATAGCGATAACAAAGCCCATTTCATTTTTTGGGAGATACTCAATAGCTGGAGTTATCACATGCTCACCAATTGAACTAAACAATTCTTCTTTGGAGTTTACTTCGCCAGGAATAACACTATTGGGGTTGCAAGTAAGAAATGTTCTCTCTACTTCAGATTTACGATCAAATACAAAGCCCGAATAACTACAAGAAATACCCTTCTGTTGTGCATTCGCAATGTAACCGGATACAGCAACTTGCCGCTCATCAGGGGAGAACAAAGATGGTATTTTTGAAGCAGCATAACCCAAGCCTACCAGCACCAAGATAATTAAAAGGGCATAATTTTCGAACTTTTGCCACTTGGTTTTTCCCATTGACACATTCATAAAAACTCCAAATTACTTATTATTGCTAACGCCGCGTTCAGAGGCGATCGAAGCGGCGCACCGCCTTGTGTATAATGTGAGCGCAGCGAATTACACAAAAAAGGTGCATAGCTTTGGGAGTCCACTGCAACGCCTTGTTAGCAATTTTATCCAGGCATGCAGTAATTGTCATAAGAGTCCAACCACTGTTGCGTGATTTCCTGACGCTCGACATTAGTACAAACGACCATATTTTGATCAATTTGTGTAATAGCGATAACAAAGCCCATTTCATTTTTTGGGAGATACTCAATAGCTGGAGTTATCACATGCTCACCAATTGAACTAAATAATTCTTCCTTGGAGTTTACTTCGCCAGGAATAACACTATTGGGATTGCAAGTAAGAAATGTTCTCTCTACTTTAGATTTACGATCAAATACAAAGCCCGAATAACTACAAGAAATACCCTTCTGTTGTGCATTCGTAATGTAACCGGATACAGCAACTTGCCGCTCATCAGGGGAAAACAAAGATGGTATTTTTGAAGCAGCATAACCCAAGCCTACCAGTACCAAGATAATTAAAAGGGCATAATTTTCGAACTTTTGCCACTTGGTTTTCCCCATTGACACATTCATAAAAACTCCAAATTACTTATTATTGCTAACGCCTAAATCAGGTGCGCCGTAGGCGTCACCTGGATTTACTTGTTAGCACTACACTACAATGTGCTCACAAAGTGATTAATTATAGATTTTTTAATTTCTGGAGCTGTTTCTTTACTGAAACCATGACCGGTTTTATAAGAATTATGTACTACTTTGTATTTAAAATTTTTATTCTGTAAATACAACTCTATGTCTTTGGACATTTGATAGGAAGGCCAAACTTGATCATTTTCTGCTGAAACCATTAATATAGGACCGTTTATATTCTCAAACTTAAATAATGACTTCTTCACATTATTTAAATTTCCTAAAGCAACGTTAAACCTGTCTATTAATTTTGCATTTGAATCTAATCCTAAGCCTAAAGCTGGAATATCTTTATCTTTAAACGTCCAAGCAGATTTTGGTATTGTTAGTCCATACCATGCAACTTTGCTTGGTGTAGTAACAGCTATTGACTTAATTCTAGAGTCCATTGCAGCAAGTAAAAAAGCAGCTTCAGAGCCACGAGAACCACCGACTATACCGATCCTAGAAGAATCTATTGACGGATGTGATTCTAAATAATCAATTGCATCAACAAAATATTCCATTGGAATTTGGTCTAATGTTTTAGGAAGCCCTTTTTCTTTAAAGTATGCTAGCGCAAGAACGGCAACACCGTGAGGGGCGATCATTTCACCATTAGCATTACCTGTGCTCAATCCACCTTCAGAGCCACCAAAAGCAATTACTACGGGTAACTTATGTTCAATTTTAGGTAAATATAGATTAGCAACTAAATTTTTATGTTTTACCTTACTTGTTTCGTATTGATAATTTTCAGCTTTTAATGAAAAAGAAAATAATGAAAAGGTTAAAAGAAAGAACGGTATAAATTTTTGCACGCCATCTCCTTGTAGTGCTAACGAAAATAGATATGCGGAACCGTTAAGAAAGTTGGCAGTGCCTTTGCGCAAGCAAAGGGAATGACAACTTTTAGGTTTCCGCATAATCGGGTTGTTATTTGTTGCTCGTGGCACTGTGTACAAATTCACTACAAATATCTTTCTTTTGTTTTCTACCACGATTCGGAGAGAGAAACTAGCAGCACTAGGTTCGCGGCCTTGCTTCGAAGCGGCTGCGCCGTCCGCATTAACTTCGTTATGCGAGCGTCGCTGAAGCTTCGAAGCTTCGAAGCTTACATGAAGGTCGAACCGTTGACTATGGGCTTTCCCGCCAATACTGTTTTTTTATACAGCAAACTAATAGTTACCTGCTATCCTTTATTGAACCCCCGCAAATCTGGAGCGAGTGACCAATAACGCCTTGCCTGTGTTTTATACACATTATTTAAATCCATTTAACACCTCCGCTGCTTCAATATAATGGAGTAACTTAGCATATCCTTGCCAAACAGTTTTAACCCCTGGCTCGCCATCCCCTTTACGTCCTAGAAATCCCCCTAGGCCTGCCAACATACGCGTTATATCTCTCATGCTTGGAGGTATATTCGGTGGGGAACTTTTATCTCGCATCATCCATACCATGCGCCATTCTTTTTCAGAATAAGCACTCGTACATGGTTCATCAGGAAGACTTCTTGCTTGTGTAGTTATCGAATGTAGTCGCCATCCAATAATCATATAGATCGCAATACAATTCAACATTCGCTGCTCTGTTCTAAAACGATTACTTTCTATCTGGCATCCGCCTTTTACCACCCGAAAATAGGTTTCAATTTCCCACCGGCTTCGATACCACTCAATGATAACTCTCGCCTGCTTAAAGTCTTCAACTGGAAGATCAGTTAACAGCATCCACTCAATGCCTTTTTCACCCTCTGGTGGGGTTAATTCTTTAGCCAATACAGCATAGAGAGAAAGTGGTCGTTTAGATTTTCCTTTTCCTAGCAACCGTATCTCAGTAGTGGATACGTTGACCTTGGCTTTTCTTCCAGGCTCTCCATTCCGTTTGGGAATATCTACCGTGTATAGACCGACAGATTTCTGCTCATTCATATGATCCCAAAGCAAAACCGTTTCTTCTCCATCGAGCTCTAAAGTGCGATTGGCCTTAGCTCGAACGATATAGCTCGCCCGCCGCTGTTCACTTTGCTCTTCAGCCAGCTGAAACCACTCATGAATATCACCCTCTCTATCAGCAATACTCACAATTGTGCTTTCAGGGCAGTGCTCTTGTATCTGACAAGCCGTTTCGTAATGGTCTAGCCAGCGTCGACTCTCCTTATCCTTTATCGACTTGGTATAGCGGGAATTAGAACTTGATTCCTTATCTCTCTGCCACATACTACCTTCAACAACACCCAAATTAACTCTGGATGGTGTTATCGCGATGGAGGTGTGCAAGAGTTGTTGGTTGGTCTCTTTACGCCTAAGTGTTCCCATCTCTTTACTTTCTAGGTCAGTGGCAAAATTTAGAAAGGTAGTATCTTGTGGGATAAGAACAACAGGCTGCACTTTGATTCTCTCAAGAGTTGCCGATTTATGACCGCTCATAATAGAGTCAAAGTTGACTTTATCATTTTCTATAAAGCGATAAGCTGCAAACGTTTCTGCCCAAGTTTTGTTTGCACAAGGAATGCTATTGTTTGGGTCTGAACTTAAATTACTGAGAATATTAGACAAGCGCTTATTCAAGCGTGTATCACCCATAACCTGATTTTTTACTTCGTCCATGACCCAGTCCTGCATAATTATCCAGCCAAATCTGTAACTCTTACTAGGCCAAACTGTAACTTATTGATTTACATAATAAAACTTAAAAAACTTGTGTATAAAACTTAGCGCCTTGCTAACCGGCAGGCAAAATACTGAAGCTTTTGTGCGACAATTTGCGAAGCAAATGCACAAAAGAAGCAGTGTTTTGACTGTCCAGCGGAGCCGAAGGCGCAGCGTTGGTTGAGCAACTTGTTAGGAGTTTACTCACCTCCGTTATCTCCCGAATCACAACTATCGAGAGTGCCCCCACAATACTTATCTTTAGTTTCTTGAGTACTAATTTTCCGTTTTCCTGAAGTTAGTAGCTGGCGGTCTTTTTTATATTCGATATATGATAACACCGTAAAGACTACAAAAAATATCTCCACTAAGATAAAAACAAAAGATATTTTTTCGCCTGAAAGTACAAGTTTGTACACTGGATAGAGTACTGATATAGCTACCAATAATAGAAAGTATGAAAATGATCGTAACACATACTTTTCTCTACTTACTTGGGCCATATTGACTCCTAACGCCCGCAGCATGGGCCGACCGAAGCAACGCGTAGAGAGGTCCAGCCCGTAGGGCGAACATGGCTGCGATTGTTATATGCTTTCATATGCCTTTAGTTTATACCGATAGCTCTCTGAGCCATCTTGGTTGTACATGCCATCCTTTTCAAGTGGCAGTGGGTTTGGACATTTAACCTTAGCAGTACCACTCGATCCTGGCTCTCCGAAGTTAACACTGCCCTCAATAACCACACATGAAGAAGTAACCGGATCGGTATTGAGGATTAATTTTACTCGCCCCTCATAAACGGTATTTCTTTGCTCGGGCGTTACTCCTTTTCTCATTGAAATCTGAACATCGGATCTGTTGTAGAACATAATGTAATCATCAGAACCTGCAGACAAAGGGACAAGATGCGCTTGATGAGAGCAACCGATTAAAAATCCAAGTAGAGATAAGGATGCATATTTCTTCATAGGTGCTTACTGCATATAACGCTCGGTCTGTGTTTTATACACATTATTTAAGTCCATTTAGAGCTTCTGCTGCCTCTATATAATGAAGTAGCTTGGTGTATCCCTGCCAAACGGTTTTAACCCCTGGCTCGCCATCCCCTTTACGCCCCAAAAAACCTCCTAAACCTGCCAACATACGGGTTATCTCCCTCATGCTTGGGGGTTCATTTGGTGGAGTAGTTTTATCTCGCATCATCCATATCATACGCCATTCTTTTTCAGAGTAGGCACTTGTACACGGTGCGTCAGGAACTCTTCGTGCATGCGTAGTTATCGAATGTAGCCGCCATCCAATAATCATATAGATCGCAATGCAGTTCAACATGCGCTGCTCTGTTCTAAAACGGTTACTTTCTATCTGGCATCCGCCTTTCACCACCCGAAAATAGGTTTCAATTTCCCACCGGCTTCGATACCACTCAATGATGACCCTTGCCTGCTTAAAGTCTTCAACTGGAAGATCAGTTAACAGCATCCACTCAATGCCTTTTTCACCCTCTGGTGGGGTTAATTCTTTAGCCAATACAGCATAGAGAGAAAGTGGTCGTTTAGATTTTCCTTTTCCTAGCAACCGTATCTCAGTAGTGGATACGTTGACCTTGGCTTTTCTTCCAGGCTCTCCATTCCGTTTGGGAATATCTACCGTGTATAGACCGACAGATTTCTGCTCATTCATATGATCCCAAAGCAAAACCGTTTCTTCTCCATCGAGCTCTAAAGTGCGATTGGCCTTAGCTCGAACGATATAGCTCGCCCGCCGCTGTTCACTTTGATCTTCAGCCAGTTGAAACCACTCATGAATATCACCCTCTCTATCAGCAATACTCACAATTGTACTTTCAGGGCAGCGCTCCTGTATCTGACAAGCCGTTTCGTAATGGTCTAGCCAGCGTCGACTCTCCTTATCCTTTATCGACTTGGTATAACGGGAATTAGAGCTTGATTCCTTGTCTCTCTGCCACATACTACCCTCAACAACACCCAAGTTAATTCTTGATGGCGTTATAGCGATGGAGGTGTGCAAGAGTTGCTGATTGGTCTCTTTCCGCCTAAGTGTTCCCATCTCTTTACTTTCTAAGTCAGTGGCAAAATTTAGAAAGGTGGTATCTTGAGGGATAAGAACAACGGGCTGCGCCTTGATTCTCTCAAGAGTTGCCGATTTATGGCCGCTCATAATAGAGTCAAAATTGACTTTATCATTTTCGATAAAGCGATAAGCTGCAAACGTTTCTGCCCAAGTTTTGTTTGCACAGGGAATGCTATTCTTTGGATCTGAACTTAAACTACTAAGAATATTGGACAAGCGCTTATTCAAGCGTGTATCACCCATAACCTGATTTTTTACTTCGTCCATGACCCAGTCCTGCATAATAATCCAATCAAATCTGTAATTCATGCCAGGTCAAACTGTAACTTATTGATTTACATAATAAAACCGGAAAAACTTGTGTATAAAACTTAGCGCTCGGTTTAGGGGCGGCCGGAGCACAGCGTAGGCCGTCCCAGCCGCGCCTTTCGCGGCGATTACAACCGCTTGTTAGGTGGTTGTTGCCGGAGTGCATATAGGCCTGTCACGCACACCAACCACCAGAATACTACGAAGAATACCAGAAAAAACGATGCACCACTGTAAGGGCTACCAGGACTAATCGCTAGTTTTGGCGATAACGCTGGAAAGCCACTTTGTAGCAACCATAACGGTGGACCAATAAAAATATCTCTGACATTGTGCCAAATCCCTCCAGCTCCATCCGTGACAAAACTTATTGCTGCGAATAGCAATGCTAGGGCCAGACCTAGTAAGAATAAAAAACTTATTCGCCTCATGACCTATTGCCACCTAACGCCGCAAACACGGGCCGAAATGTAGCAGCGAAGCTGCGGAATGTAGGTCCAGCCAGCTATGCTGGCGAACGTGCTTTGCTTTGTTAGGCACCGGGGAATGACTCGCTAGCTGCCGACAGGAGCACTGTCCAGAGCTTGCTACGCAGATCGTCTAATGACAGTGATTGTGAATAAACCACGAAGATTTCTCGATCCGCGTGCTCAGCACCGGATACGCCATCAATTGCGGAAAACCTTTCTTCTAGTCCATCAAATGACTCAGAGCCAAGATAATATTCAAGACCTTCATAAACAGAAAGGATGTAGACACCTTCTTCTCCTGCACCCTGCAAATTAAAGTGCAAGCTTTCTATAGAGGGTGGGTGACCGATTTCAGATCGGACGTCCAGATCTGCGCCCTCGGGTATTGACTCTGCCATAACTGTACTCGACACAAAAACCAATATTAAGATTAATACTTCTTTCACGCTTTATTCTGACTAACGCCGCTAGCACCGGCCGAAGCACGCAGTGCTGAGGTCCAGCCCGAAAGGGCGATGGTGGCTAGCTTTGTTAAATTTCATTGGTGTTTATTTTCACTATGCTTGGTTGGTTAAAGCTGTAAAGCTTACCAGAATTTACGATTTTACCATTGTAGAGAAAATCGCAAGTTACTTCCCCTGATTTCGAATGACCCCATTCCCATCGGCCAAGTTGTTTGTAGGAACCATGAACGCCATAGCTATCGTGCTTCAAAAGCATTAAACCATTTTTATCTGATGAGACAGAGAGATTATTTATTTCTTTAGCCATTTCTTCACTTGGCCAAATGCTGTTTCCGATACAACTGGCTACAACACCTTGCACAGGGTAGCCATCAGTATCGTGAAATGTAATCTCGTATTCTCTTCCTGGTAAGCCTCCATCCCAGGTTACAGTTGCACAACCTGATAAGAAAAAAATTATAAAAAGAAAAATGATCTTCATGGTTACATACAATTTAACGCCCAGCGCAGGCGCAGCCAGCGCGGAGCGCATTTTGTGTTAATGTTTGTGCGCCAGCGAGTAACACAAAAGGTGTGTAGCGTTGGCTGTCGCTCTGCCGCTGCTTGTTATGCATTGCGCTGGCACTTATGTTTGGGCTTAAAATCTAGGACTTTGTTGTACGTGTCACCTACAACGTAGGTCCCTTTTTTGAACCGGTACTTACTTAGCGTCTTGATGGCAGCTCTATTGAATATTTCCGTTTCTGCCTTGACGACCTTTATGTTTTTAGCTTCTCCAGCTTCATCAATTTGGAAGGCTAGCTTTACTGATCCTGATAGCTCTCTACAAAATGGAGGCATTGGGTAGATTGGCTCTACCTCCTCAACTGCCTCTTGGGCAACTGAGATCGCTGAAGAAAAGACCAAACTAAGTGTAAGTACGAATTTTTTCATTACTGATGCATAACGCCCTGATCACCAGCCTATGCCATGGGGCTTTTCAATATGCAATAATGAACGAAGTGAATGCATGTTGAAAAGGCCTGTGGCTTAGATCTGGTGCATCGCCTGGTTATGTGCGTGACTCTCGCACTGCAAATTATTCTATAGTCCCGACCAATTGTATTTCAATTGGAAAATCCCTCTTTTCTGCATCATATTTAATCTCGACCCAATTATTTTTACACCACTCACCAACAACTTTTTTGTAAATAGGTATCGTTGAGGAATGATCAATTTCTTTCACTCCTCCGGGATTAGAGGATATAAAACCTGTTACCTTGCCGCCGACTGCATAGGCCTGAAGGGGAGGTAAGCAATGCTCAAGAATGTGCTTGGTAATGATTTCTTCAGAGAACATATCTAGAAGATTATATTCACCCCCAGAAAACTCATTTAAGGCAACCACAACTTCATCGCAAAAATCATATGTAGGCTGATACCATTTTATATAGTAATCCGCTCTTTCTCTAAGGTGATCTGTTACTTCATCAATACTTCTACTCATACTCTATCTCTAAATTTGCTTAATCAGAACCACCATGAGCACATAACGCCTGGCGCAACGGCGAAGCACACAGTGCTGAGTCCGGCAGCCAAAGGCTGCGTATTGCCGCCACTTGTTATGTGTAGCCATGCTCATTTGTCTGAATCCTCAGTCCTGGACGAATCTTCTTCGACAGATTCGCCCGATCGCGCTTTCTTTTTCTGTAGCTGCTTTCTCAGCAACTCATGTTTCCTTTTGTAATAGCGCTTATCTATCTGCCAGATAACAAGCCACAAGATGAAAGCGATTCCAAGACCATAAATGTAACCCTTACCGTACATTAATTTTCCCTTTCATCCGTCTGCGCCTACGCATAACGCCTTGCTAAGGGGCTGCCGAAACGTAGTGTAGGCTGTCCCGCGGAGGCCGCGCTTTTTGCGACCGGAGTGTACTTGAGCAACTTGTTATGTGATTTACTCAAAAATATACTCCTTAATTACAAATACCTTTCTATGGTCACATTCTTTAGGGTGAATAGGCTCGAAGTTCTTGCAATAAGGTTCTACGTAGCCAATAACCCTCTTTGCTTTAGTTAAGTTCGTGCAAACTTCCATGGCTGGGCCTTTCGCAAAATATGAAATACCAGAGCCATGCGGCTTTAAGCTGAAAACGACACCAAGCTCGCCTCTTGCAAGAGGGCCGCAATCGTCTACTTCAATTTCGATGTCCTTGGCATGCACCATTGAGCAAAAAAGGCCAAGGCAAATAACGGTATATTTGATCATGCTATTCACATAACGTCGCTAGCAAGGGCCGAGGAGCCTAAGCGACGAGGTCCAGCGCGAAGCGCGAACTTGCCTAGCTTTGTTATGCATTTGAATTTTCATCTTTCTCTTTTCGATAATTACCAAATATGGACATACCAAAGATAATGCCCGAAGCAGTAAGAAAACCTTTTAAAAACCACGATAGATAAACCCGCCAGATATCATCTTCAGTGAGCATGCCCGATGAAACCATTTCTCTAAACATCGATTCTCTGTAACCCCATAGCCCGTAGTTCATAGCCAAAACAAAGGCGCTTAAGAACAACACCGCGTTGAAAGCCCAATGCTTAAGAAAAAGCCTCAGCAGCCAAGGTGCTGTAACCCCTATAGCGTGGGCCAAAGATATGTATTCGTCTTTCATAAGGCCTCAATTGCATAACGCCCACAGCACGGGCGGCCGAAGCGCAGCGTAGGCTGTCCCGCGGAGGCCCGAAGGGCCGAAGCAGCGTGCCTGTGATTGTTAAGAGTTATTGGCACCATGTTCCTGATTCCAACAAAAACACACAAACAAGTAGTAGCTACCAAATAGGGCGTATATCCACATAATTGTAAACCCCACGTGATCTATAGCACTACTACCAAATTTGGAATACAACAAAAATACCAAAAGTGAAGCAAAGAACGAGGTGTTCAGAATGACAGTACCTATAAAGCGCGCAACACCAAATCTACTCCCTTGCATTGGGCAGAGAAATGTAAATGGAAACCATGCAAATTTCTTAGCATGAAATACATTCATTATTTTAATAAACTCACTCATAACTCGATCTTTCGATTATGGCTCTTAACGCCCACAGCACGGGCGGCTGGAGCGGAGCGTAGGCCGTCCCGCGTAGGCCCGAAGGGCCGTAGCAGCGTGCCTGTGATTGTTATGAGTTGCCACCGGATCTCCGTACCAATCTATAAAAAATTCGAATTAACCAGATAATACCGTATACCGAAAGCGAGCCGACAATAAACCAAGACAAACCTATTTGCAGCCACGCCCCCCAATAAATTGTACCCTCACAATGAAACTCACATTGCGGATTATGCTGCCAAGCAACATATAAGCTAAGTACCGCAATAAATAAACCAAAAATGAGTGCTGAAATAAGATTGAATTTCATTATCTAACCGATGACTCATAACGCCCGCAGTTGCGGACGACTTGTAGCGACGAAGGAGCGGAAAGGCGTTCCGACAACCTGCGCTTGTTATGTTTAATCGATGGTATATACAAGACCGCACCCTTTTGATTTTGCGTAATCTCTCGCTGACGTTAACAATTGTAAAAAATCGCTCGCACCAGATATTTTTAAATCTCTTAATTCAGAATTTGATAAATACCCTATTTTTGTCGATGTATTTCCCGTATCAAAATCAGCACCATAACCAGCAAATATGCGCCTGCCTGTTATGGAAAAAATATGCTCTATCTCTGATTCAGTGCACCACACATTTCCCAAACTTTCTGGGAACTCATGATGTTCACCATAAAAGTCAAATACATACTCAATAAACTTGTCGATATATCTAGCTTGCGTTACATCCATAGGTTCTAATTCTGAACCAAAGTTTAAAGAGTCTACATAGTTCAACACTTCTTCAGACAGGCCATACCATAAGCTATCCCTGTAAAATTGGAGTAACTTACTGAGATTACCTTGTATCAGGCATTTCAAACCATCTGGAGAGCCAAGGTATATTTCAAGATATCTATTGACCATTCACTACCCAAGAAACATAACGCCGGTAGCAACGGCGGCTGAAGCGTAGCGTAAGACGTCCAGCCAGCGCGCTTTTTGCGCTGGCGATGTTGCCTACCCTTGTTAAGTATTTTACTCCGTAGCCCATTGCCCTAAGTCCTCTACTGGATTTGGCAAACGACCAACAAGCCACTCAGCACATGTACCAGGCTTAAATTCTGGGTTATGGCACTCTATTACCCAAGATAGAAACTCGTCAGGGCCACCATTCATATAAGGTGGTGGAGACACCGGGTGAAAGGATGTTGGCAGACGCTCATTGACTGACATGTAGTTCAAAACATGACCAAGCTCCTGGACGGTGTGCCACGCAAATTGATGGTGAATATCAATATCGAATTTCACCCACCAGCAGCCATCTGCTTCTGAACCTTTTCCGATGGCACCACGTATCGCTGGAACTTTCTCAAGATACTCAATTAATTTTGTAAATGCTCTATCGTCCATAATGACACTTAACGCTCAGCTAAGGGGCGAAGTGCGCAGCACTTTGTCCCGCTTGAGCGCCTTGTTATGTTTTAGTGGCAAATTAAACCCTTGAGGACATTGCTCTCCGTAGGAGACCCAAAGTGACATGCCCTCTAGAGTTGCTTCATTGGCATAGAAATGGGCCTCGATTTTACCTTCATTTTCATATGTGCGGAGGTGTGCGCTAAAAACACTGCCATCCTTGCCTTTATGAAGATTAACCAAGCCAAAAGGAAGCCCGTCAATGTTTAAAGGGGCCCTTATAAGAATGGCCCACACATCAGTATCCCATATGTACTTTACATCTACTTCGGATGCATACTTCTCAAAGCTATCATCCTGCGGCCCGCAATGAATGCTAAGAGCAGAACAAGAAAAAGATGCCAAGAGACTTACTACTGTGACTAGAGCTCTATTCATGGTGAAACATAACGCTTGGCGCAAAGGCGCACCGTCAGGTGCGTCCAGCCCGCAGGGCGATTTTGCCGCCACTTGTTAACTGCTACCCTCACGGACAGCCCCATTTTTATCAGTTTGTACGATAGACCCGCCGTATATATCCTCAACTTCTTCACTGTCAAAATTACAGTGATGCCAGATTCAGACGCCTTTGTACCCCATAGCTATATGGGTAATTCGCAGATATGTCTTAATGGTATCCTCTATCGCTTTCTTATCATGATTTTCTAATGCTTCAGCTTCACGCAACACTTTATGAAGCGCGTCTATTTCACTGGAACACTCCACTTGCTTAATTGCCCTAGTGCGATCTTCAAAATCTATCGTAACAGTATAAAGATTCATAATTTCCGAAGGCAGTTAACGACTACAACAGGGGCGGCTGGAGCGTAGCGTAGGCCGTCCCGCGAAGGGCCAAAGGCCCGCAGCAACCTGCTTGTATTGTATGGTTGTTCTTGCCCGATTCTGATGTTGAAAATCCTTTTCGTTAACGGGTAAATTGAGACCCACCTTCGGCGGCCACCGAAGGCCTTGTTTATCACAGTTCGCTGCTTGGCTGGTTCGTAAAAGACCGATAACAAGTATGAACGTGATAAGCACTCACTAGGCATAACTCGGATAGTCATGTGGGCCTCGAGCCCGAATAGCAAGGCGGAGATAGCTTATCTTATGGAACCTCAAGAGATCAATGTCGGTATCGATACCAGCAGTAAACAACTCGATATTTATGTGAGACCTACTGGCCAGTTCTTTAGTGTTGCCAATGATAAAAATGGCATTAAAGATGCCATTAAACAACTACAACCTCTTAAACCTCAAAGAGTATTAATAGAGTCTACGGGAAGGCTCGAGTTAGAGTTTGTTTGCGCCGCCGACAAAGCCGGATTACCTATTGTTGTTTGCAATCCGTCGCAGATAAGGAGCTTCGCTAAATCCGCAGGGCGCCTCGCCAAAACTGACAAGCTAGATGCAATGGATATTGCACATTTTGGTGAGGCCATGAAGCCAGGGCTGTCGGTGCCAAAACCAGAAAAACTTAGGGAGATCAGTGACTTACTGGCGGTAAGAAGTCAGTGTTTAGAGATGAGTACAATGCAAAAGAATCGGCTTCAGAGAATGCCGAAATCAGTACACAAACCTATACAGACCATTCTAAACACCATCAAGAAAGAGCTACAAGGTATCGACAAGCAACTGGATAAACTGGTTAACAGTGTGTCCGAGTGGCGGCAAAGGCGTGACCTATTGTTGAGTGCCAAAGGGGTCGGAAATGTATTGGCCTATACGTTAATGAGTGAACTTCCTGAGCTAGGACAATTGAACCGTAAAGAAATCGCTGCACTTGTCGGTATCGCCCCGATGAACCGTGATAGCGGCAACTTCCAGGGCAAACGATATATTCGAGGTGGAAGGCATCGCGTACGCACGGTTCTTTTTGTTTCCATCATGTCGGCCATACAACATCATCCCAAACTAAAGCCCATGTATAAGCGATTAGTCGACGCTGGCAAACCTAAAAAGGTTGCTCTGGTTGCCTGCATGAGAAAGCAGATTACGATCCTGAATACAATGGTGAAAAACAACACCTACTGGGATGAAAGTATGGCTTAAAAACTTGACGAGTAACCATAGTCACTTGTTAGGCGCAATTGTAGATTCAGGGTACATAGACCATACCTAAATCAATGCTATAACCATTTTCACTTTCTGAAACCTGAGCCCCTAGCACCAGATCACTCCGCCCTTCATTAACTGTCCATAAGTCGATGAGGACATCCCAGTGATTGCCAGCCCATATACATACTGAGGTTTCCCAGGTTTCATTGGGGAGTGAAATCAGTTCTTCTCCGTAATCACTTATATATTCCTTCATCTGAGCAGCAGTTTCGCTTGAAACTGAAGAAACGCCAGAAACTTTACAAGAAAGGGAATAATCTTTCTTTGCTAGGGCATCTACGATACGAGAGAAAGCTGGACGCCAAACTGTGGGAATTGGTCGTTCATTTTCTTCGTCTCTTTCAATTAAAACCTCTACTTCCGTCATGATGCTCTCTATCCGTGAAATCGCCTAACGCTTTGCTCAACGGCGCGCGCAGTTTGCGCGTCCGGTGGAGGGCCGTAGGCCCGGAACGAATTGCAGCAATTTGTTAGGTGTTTCTAGCACGATCTACTCTCTCGATTAACTCCGTGATAACGGGGTTTCTAGAGAATGGGTTAAACCTCATTGGAGGATTAAACGCAAGCTCCTTGCCGATAGCGCCATCTGAACGAATTTGTAATACAACCCTTTCCGGCGAACTCATCTGGGCGTAACTAATGTTAATGATATCTTTGAGTAGGACTCTTTGTTCTTGCCCTCCTTTACGGAAGAGCAATGAGTCTCCCTCGTCATAGACTTCATCAGCTAGATCCCAGAGTAACTTTTTGAAGAAGAAAAAGCCAAAGACAGCCATAATAACTGGCACAACCAAGAACATTATGGACTCCTGGGCTGCCCCAGCTGCCAAAGATGTGACTAGAAAGAATGAAAGAAACCCAAACCATATACTTGGAAAAAGCTTCTTAAAATAGAATGTTGATCCTGATATTTTCTTCATACTATCCCTGACACCTAACGTTGCCAGCAAGGGCAGCCGAAGCAGAGCGTAGGCTGTCCAGCCCAGCCTCCGGTTGGGCGATCTTGCCTGGCCTGGTTATGCATTTTACTCTGCTACCTGCACCATATCTTTGATTTCAGACTCCACCTCATTGGTGTAACCATACTGCCAATTTGGAAATGGAGCTATTAAAAGAGCTACCCAGCCTTGCATTGAGGTAACTTTAACCTGACCAAGCTCTTGTGACCCGGATGAAACACTGTATGTATTGATGCAGTGGGTAGGGATAATGCCTAGCGTGAGTACGTACATCATTGGTTCAAAACAATGATTGCCTTCTGGCCACTTATTTACTCTTGTTACGGCGACAGCATCTTTATCACTTATAGCTTCACTAAATTTGTCCTCCGGCTCAACTTTATAGGTTGCGCATGCCGAAAGAAGCGAGATAAGTATGATGAGTGGTAATTTATTCATGATGCATAACGCCGGCCACACAGGCGAGCGCTTTTCGCGAGTCCAGCCAAATGCGTTTTTCGCATTTGGCGATTGTGCTGGCCCTTGTTAAGCGCTACAGGTGGACACATTACTAAACCCCGCTTTTGTGATGATTCCAGACAAAACACCTAATATTGATTCTTCGTCTGAAAGCTTATTTTTTCCCGTAAGCACCTGGACAATAGAGCGAGGCTTTGTGACCATAACACGCCACTCACCATTATTCTTACCCTCAGTCTCTGGTGTGCCACCAAGGCCTATATAGTATTTATTACCTTTGAAAGAACAGCTGATTTCCCAGCCCCAATCCTCCTGGTAGGTATCAAGAACCTCAATGCCGGCTGATTTCATTTGAGGTTTAAACCAGTCAGCAGCATCTTCGCCAAAGCAGCAAGGATTGATAAATTTATCCTTCTCTTCAGTAAGATTGAAAGCATCAGTTTCAAACATAATTTCTTTCATGGGATCGCTTAACGCCGCAAGCAACGGCCGAAATGTAGCGGCGAAGCCGCGGAATGTAGGTCCAGCCCACGTAGTGGGCGGTGTTGCCTTGCTTTGTTAAGCATGATGACCTCTCTTATAAAATGCATAGGCACACATAGCCAGCCCTACGGAATATAAAAAATCAAAAGACATTACGGAAATAGCAGTGTAAGTGGGTGAGCTAGATAATGAATCAGGGTAAGTAGCCCACAGCCACTCCATTGTAGGAATTGCTAACATGCTAGGCAGTAGCATTATGGTGAGGCCAATGATAAACAACCCGGAGGAGGACGAGCTTTGCTTTAAGATGCTGTATCCGGCGACTATCGCAACCAGAAGAGACGGCCAGGTAGAAAGCAAAGTCATTGTAATTATTTCGTAGATTTCCACTCGATCCCTCGTGATGCTTAAACAGTTAATTCAAAAGAAGCGTCTTTATATCACCCTTCTATATAATTCTACTCACTTCTTTCAAGATAACCTAAAAAACCCAATAATATCAAAAAGTTAAGAACTTTGGCATATTTCTCAACAGGTAGATATATAGCAGGCGCTATATATCTACCTGCTTTTTCTGCTCTTTATAACATTACCAACCCTATAAAAATCAAAGAGATAGATCGTCACCTCCAGAAATAGGAGAAGCTTCTCTTGAATTCTGATATTGACAGCAGGACAAAAGAGCAAATACTGTATATAAAAACAGTCTAAGGGCAATATCATGGACGACATTCGCCACAAAATCCCAGGTAAGCCTGAACGATTTATGGACAATCTGCGATTTCATATTCGAAAGCAGGGACTATCGTACCGAACAGAGCAAACTTACACCCATTGGATTAAACGCTTCATTCATTTCAATAAAAAGAAGCACCCTAACGATATGGGAGCTGTTGAGATTGAGACGTTTCTCTCTCACCTTGCAGTTCAGGGCCTTTGCTCAGCAAATACACAGCGAATAGCTCTGAACGCTTTGATATATCTGTACAAGAGATTCTTAGGTAGGGATATTCAGGCTCTGGACTTTAAACTGGCAAAACAACAAAAGTACTTGCCCGTGGTTTATAGCCGTAGAGAAATATCAGCAATTTTGGATCACCTTGAAGGCACCTACAGATTACAGGTTGAGCTAATGTACGGTAGCGGCCTTCGCAGCGCCGAACTGCTTTCTTTGCGTATAAAGGATATAGACTTCGACAGCAATAATATTTTTGTTCGAGGTGGTAAGGGGGATAAGGATCGCACTACGATATTACCTAATGGGTTAATTGTGCAGCTACATAGGCAGGTGGAGTCTGTTTCCCTATTACACCAACAAGATCTTTTGGCTGGTTTTGGTTCGGTTTATTTACCTAACGCTTTGGAACGAAAGTATCCAAGTGCAAGCCGACAACTGGCTTGGCAATACCTTTTCCCTTCCAGCACCATCGGCCAATGTCCTCGCTCCGGTGAAAACAGAAGGCACCATATGCACGCGTCAACTTTAGCGCGCCAGGTTCGTATAGCTGTCAAGCTAGCGGGAGTCAACAAACCGGCTCGTTGCCATGCATTTCGCCATAGCTTTGCGACTCACTTGCTCGAAGCGGGTTATGACCTGCGCACGATTCAGGAACTGCTAGGGCATTCGGATGTTAGTACTACTGAAATTTATACCCATGTCGTAAATCGGGGAAATAAAGGCGTTTTAAGCCCTTCAGACCGACTGCGCAACATTAATAAAATTGAGGAGGCTGGAGCTAACTATTTTGTTGGGAGCAAGGTGGGGGAAGCCCAGGGGCTTGGCTTATTGGCTGCATCTTAGTAGCGAAGAGATTGGATACCGGGCTTTCGCCGGTATCCAATAGAAAAAAGCCGATCGAATTATCCCGGTGTTACATCTCCGTTTTGCGCGCGGTGGCGCAGTGCGTGATCGATCAGAACCAGGGCCATCATGGCTTCGGCGATAGGCGTTGCTCGAATACCAACACAGGGGTCGTGGCGGCCTTTGGTAACGACTTCAATGGGATTGCCGGAGCGGTCAACGCTGCGGCCGGGAATGCGCAAACTGGAAGTCGGCTTCAGGGCGATATGGGCAATGACGTCCTGGCCACTGGAAATACCACCCAACACACCCCCAGCATTATTCGACAGGAACCCCTCTTCTGGAGTGATTTCATCTCGGTGCTCAGTGCCCTTCTGCTCCACGCTGTCAAAGCCAGCTCCAATTTCCACGCCTTTTACCGCGTTAATACTCATTAAGCCGTGGGCCAGATCTGCATCCAGGCGATCAAAAATAGGTTCACCCAGTCCGGCTGGGACGCCGCTGGCGTGTACTGAGATACGCGCACCGATGGAGTTCCCCTCTTTGATCAGCTCCTGCATATAGGTCTCCATGTCGGGGACCCGATCGGCATCCGGGCAAAAGAAGGGGTTTTGTTCTACCTGATCCCAATCCAGTTTTTGTACTTTAATCGGGCCCAATTGCGAGAGATAACCGCGCACTTCAATGCCGTATTTTTGTTTCAGCCATTTTTTGGCGATGGCCCCGGCGGCAACCCGCATGGCAGTTTCACGGGCGGAGGATCGGCCACCCCCACGGTAGTCGCGGATGCCGTATTTTTGCCAATAGGTGAAATCGGCATGGGCTGGCCTTACCTGTTCAGCGATATTGCTGTAGTCCTTGGAGCGCTGGTCGGTATTTTCAATCAACAGGCCAATGGGCGTGCCGGTGGTTTTTCCCTCGAAAACACCGGAAAGGATTTTTACCTGGTCGGGTTCGCGGCGCTGGGTGGTATAGCGGGAAGTGCCCGGCTTGCGGCGGTCCAGCTCTCGCTGAATTTCTTCTTCACTAATCTCCAGACCCGGCGGGCATCCATCGACGATACAGCCGAGCGCGGGGCCGTGGCTTTCGCCAAAGGTGGTGACACAAAACAACTTGCCAAAGGTATTGCCCGACATAGACGACTTTTCCAGCTAGTAGGTGGTAAAACAAGATGGCCCATAATAGGGGCGCGCATTATAAATGATCTGCCCGCCCCAGTGCGCAGACTGGGGCAAAAAGCACAAGTGTCCGCAGAACCGGGCTTGTACCCATAACCCGGCAACCGAGATTGCCGGGGAGGCAAAAGGAATTATTCCTTTTCGAAGTAGGGTTGATAGGCGAGTAGTTCTTCCCGGCTGATGGCAAAAACACCGTGGCCACCATCCTCAAACTCGGGCCACATAAACGGCACCTCCGGGAAGGCTTTTTCCAGGGCTTCCCAGCTATTACCCACTTCGCAGATCAGCAGGCCATCGGGCTGTAAGTGGTTGGCAGCCTCGCGCAGCAAGCGACGGGTAAAATCGAGACCGTCATCGCCAGAGCCCAGGGCTATATCCGGCTCAGCGTGGTATTCCTTGGGCATTTCGGCCAGATCGCGGGCATCGACATAGGGCGGGTTGCACACGATCAACTCGTAACTCATACCGTGCAGGCCGGAAAATAGGTCCGACTGCACTGCGCGCACGCGTTCGTTCAACTCGTGACGATTGATATTGATCTGTGCAACTTCGATCGCGTCCTCGGAAATATCGCTCACATCGACACGCGCTTCCGGGAAGGCCTCGGCACAGGCGATACCGATACAACCGCTACCACAACAGAGGTCCAGAATCGCCAGGGGCTCAACATTGAGCCAGGGCTGGAAGTTGTGGCGAATCATCTCGCCAATCGGTGAACGGGGTACCAGTACCCGCTCGTCCACATAAAATGTCATATCGCAAAAATGCGCTTCCTTAGTCAGGTACGCCGCCGGTACCCGCTCGCTAAAGCGCCGCTCCAGGATAGTGAGTACGTCGCGGCGCTCCTCCATGGTCAAACGGGCCTGGAGTATCTCTGGCTTACTGTAAGGGGGGAGATGCAGGGCGTGGGTTACCAGTAAAACGGCCTCGTCCCAGGCGTTGTCGGTGCCATGGCCGTAGTAGAGGTCGGCCTCATTGAATCGGCTGGTCCCCCAGCGGATATAGTCCAAAACCGTGGTCAGTTCGTGGAGGCTTGTTTCACGCCTTTCTATCATCAATCTATCCTTAAGTGCTTTGTATCTCGTCGGGGCCCACTGTCACCTGCGGGTGCCCTCTGTTGTTACTACAGAGGGGCCAATCAATGCCCGGGGAGTGTAGTTTGCTCACATCAAATAAGCGACGAGTAAGGTTAAGTGGCCATTTTACAGCTGCTACCTAAAGGCCCTAAGCCATTTTTCCGCCCAACTTCCTCTGCCCTGCTAACAAAATAGCCTTCGCCAGTGGTCGTCAAATAACACCTAACAAGCTCCTCGGGCCGCGTGGATCTTTACTCTCGGGTTACAAACGCTTAGGGTAGCGCACCCGCCCTTCGGGCTGAGATGTTGGAAAGAGCAGCATGAACGAACATTACGCGCGAATTATTGAAGCAATCGGCGAAGATCCGCAACGCCCTGGGCTCAAAGACACCCCGGAGCGCGCCGCCAAAGCCATGGAATACCTGACCCGCGGCTATAAACAGACCGTGGAAGATGTAGTCAACGACGCGCTCTTCCCGTCCGACTGCAGCGAAATGGTGCTGGTTAAGGATATCGAACTCTACTCCCTGTGTGAGCACCACCTGCTGCCGTTTATCGGCCGCGCCCACGTAGCCTATATTCCCAATGGCAAGGTCGTTGGCCTGTCCAAGGTAGCACGCATTGTGGATATGTTTGCGCGCCGCCTGCAGATCCAGGAGCAGCTGACCGTAGAGATCGCCGAGACCCTGCAAAACGTTACCGGTGCTGCCGGTGTCGGCGTGATCATCGAAGCCAAGCATATGTGCATGATGATGCGCGGTGTGGAAAAACAGAACTCTGTGATGAAGACTTCGGCTATGCTCGGTACTTTCCGCAGCAACCAGGCCACACGCAACGAGTTCCTCTCCCTGCTGCGCCAGTAAACGCCACAGGTACCCAGCGACCACCAGGGCCGCTTTGACCGAGGAGTGACCGCTATGCCTCACCTGATCATAGAGTATGCGAAAAATCTGGAAGAGAAGATTTCTGTCGCTGCACTGGTCAGCTCGGCTCAGGAGGCGATGCACCGTTCCGGTTTGTTCGCCTCCCACAATATCAAGACTCGCGCCAAGTCCTACGATCAGTTTATTGCTGGGGACAATGGCAACAGCTTTATCCACGCAGAGATCCGCTTGCTTGAAGGGCGCTCTACGCGGGAAAGGGAGGCATTGAGCTCGGCGGTTTTTAACAGCCTGTGCCAATTTGCCGAAGGAGTTCCCGCAGTCTCGGTAGAGGTGCGGGAGATGGATGCCAGCTGCTATTCCAAACGGGTTCCCTTCTAAGCGGTTTCACCGTGCAAGAAAGGCCCAAACCACTCTGCAATCGCCCGGGCACCGCTCTCCTCCAGGTGTAAGTGGTGGCTTCCGGGAATCTCACGTGCCTCAATACCCGGAAACTCTTGCAGTACAGGGCGCAGGCGCTTGAGCATATCTGCGATACCATCTTCAGCGAGAACCAGCTGCACCGGCATCTTCAATCGGGATAAGTAAGCTTTAATCTGTGGCTCATTGAGCTTGGCTGTGGAAGCCGCCATCAGCCGGGGGTCATTACTCCACATATAACCTCCCTCCACTTCCCGGGTGCCTCGCTCGGTCAATACCTGCGCAGCCCACTCAGTTAGCGGAAACATACCATTCTTGCGCGCTTCGACAGCCTCTTCGAAGGTACCGTAAACCCGCAGCTTGCGCGTGCCGTAACGGGCTCTCTGGGCAATAGCTTTGGCCAGGTTCTCCGGAGCCTTTTCATCTTCGGTGGAGGGAGGTACCAGGCCATCGATCAGTGCCAAGCGCTTTACCCGATCGGGAAAAGCACCAGCGGTTATCACCCCTGCGATAGCACCTCGGGAGTGCGCCACAATGGAGAACTTGCGCCAGCCCAGCGCGTGTACCGCCCCCAAAATATCTTCCGCCTCTTCCCAGATGTTGTAGTTGGCATCGAGTGAGCGGTGATAGCTGCGTCCGTGGCCCGGCATATCTATCGCTACCAGATTAATTCCGCTCAGCAGGGGAGCCAGCCGACTGAAGGTGGCACAGTTATCCAACCAGCCGTGAAGAGCAATTACCGGCTCTCCCTCCGGATCGCCCCACTGGCGTGCGGCAATCGACTTGTGATCAAACTCAAGGGTGATTTCACGGGGAGTGATTTGATTTGTCGCCAAAGTGATATCCACCGGATAGTGACTAAAAACAGGTGGTGAAATGGTGCGGCCCACCAACAACATCCGCAATGACAGTTGTGATCAGCGCAATAGGGATTTACTGGCAGACACGACCGGAAAAATTACTCTGCGTGCTGCAACCACTCCAGGTCAGCGCAGCTATTAGCCCATACATCCGCACTGACACAGGCGAGGCTGGAAGTGCCCATCGGGTGTTCGTTACCGCTGCCACAGAGGCCATTGAGCAGGCTGCCCACCAGAGGCTGGTGACTAACCAGCAGGAGTGGAAAGGTATCCTGGGTTTGCAAATGATCGAGCAGTTGCTGTGGGTGGGTATTGCCGATCAGCAGCGGTTCGGTAATAACGGGCAGTCCCAGTTGAGCAGCAGCAATCTCAGCGGTTTCCTGGGTGCGTACAAATGGGCTGGCCCAAATAGCCTTTACCGCCGCCAGTTCCTCGGCGCGCTTTTTACAAACCTGTGCAACCTGCCTGCGCCCGCGCTCTGTCAGGGCTCTCTCTGCATCATTAGCGAGCATGGGCTCGGCTTTACCGTGACGCAAAATAAACAGCTGCATGGGGCTTCCTCAAGGGTAGGTTGTTACTTTGTTGATATCTGCGGGAATATTCGTAGGGAGGGCAGCAGATATTTATCCGGTGCCCACGGATAAGGCACCGGATAAATTAGCGATAGGAAAAGCGATCAGTTCTTGTCGACAGGTTTGTCGGCGTCGTCGGCACTTTCCTCAACCAGCTCGGGCTTTTCACTGCTCTCGGGCTCGGAGCTACCCAGGATAATGGCATCCTCGGCTTCGTCTTCAGTCTTGTCCTTTTCACGCTTTACTTCTGTAGAAACCACTTCTGCAGAAACATCTTCGGCGCCCTCGTAACCGGACAAATCCTCTACTTCAGATTCAGGCCACTCGGAAAACGGGAAAGGTTTTTCGTCGGAGTTGTAGATCAGGAACTGGATCGCCTGGTAAACATAGGAGGCGAGCTGATCGCCAAAGCGACGCAGATTATCGTTGGATTTCCCGCTGATAATCGAAAACAGGAATTGCAGTATCACTACCGCCATCAGTAACCACGCGGCAACCTGAAGGCACACTGCAAACAGCACCATATAGATAAGGCGCACCCACTGGTTGCCGGAAGTAAGATTGCGCTTTAGATCGTCATTTTTCATATGAGGCTTCCATTTAAGGCTTGGCCGAGTAGGCCACATCAAAAGTTTGTGCGCCCGACATCAAATTGCGAATCACCTCAGGAATCGGCCGCTGTTCAAATAATATGGCGTGAATCGCGGAAACCAAGGGCATGTAGACACCCATTTCGTCAGCTTTCTGTTTAATCAGACGAACCGTATTCACACCTTCGGCCACCTGACCGATTTCTGCGACAGCCTGATCGAGCGGCTTGCCTTTACCGACCATATACCCCACCCGGTAATTTCGGCTGAGGTCTGAGGAACAGGTCAAAATCAAGTCGCCAACACCGGCAAGACCAATAAACGTCATGGGATCAGCACCCATCGCTTCGGCAAAACGCATCATTTCTGCCAGAGAGCGGGTGATCAATAAACTGATGGTATTTTGCCCGCGCTCCAGCGCCGCAGCCATACCAGTGATGATCGCGTAGATATTTTTTAGCGCACCGGCAAGCTCTACTCCAAACACATCGCTACTGGAATAAACCCGGAAAGTCTCCGAGTGCAGTGCCGATTGAATCGCTTTACAAAGTGCCTCGTCTTCACTGGCCACCACCGTTGCAGTGTAGTGCCCCGCAACAATTTCTTTTGCAAAATTTGGTCCGCTCAAGACCCCGACACGCATGTCGGTGGTTTCCTCGCGCAGGATATCGCTCATTAAGTGGAAGTTGTCATGCTCGATTCCCTTAGTGGTGGAGATCAGCATGGTGCCCGGCGCCAACAACGGGGCTACTTTTTTTACCACCTCGCGAAAGGACTTACTGGGTATCGCAACAAAAACGATACTGCAACCATCGACCGCTTGCTCCAGGTCGCTGGTAAGTTGTAATTCCGGGTGCAGCGGCACGCCGGGCAGGTATTTATGGTTTTCTCGAGTGTCGCGACACTCAGCCGCCGTCTCCGCATTGCGCATCCACTGGCGGGTGTCGTGGCCGTTGCCCGCCACAATGTTAGCAATCGCGGTTCCGAAACTGCCGCCGCCCAATACGGCAATAGCGAGGGGGTTGGAAGTTTCTTTTTGCATTGTCACACCGATAAAGCTTCTTATAAGACTTGCGGATTATAGAGGCATGACCCGCTGAGCCCAATGGGGTCAATTTGTTTTAAACTTCTGCCAATTGTGCGAAACGGCACAGTAAATAGCAAAAACGGCCCTCTGCCTTGACCAACCGATAAAACACCGCTCGATCCGGCAGGGGCCGCTTCTCGGACCAGCAAAGTCTAAAACAACTCCGCTGGCCATCGCTTAGCACCAATCAATAGCGCTGACTTAGCCGTGCATTTCCAGCAACAGCGTGTTCAGGCGGCGCACATAATCCGCCGGATCTGCCAACTGGTTACCGGCAGCCAGATTAGCCTGGTCCATCAGGATATTGGTGAGGTCCGCAAAACGATCTTCATCCGCCTCCTGGTCCAGACGCTGTACCAGTGGGTGGGACGGATTGATTTCAAAGATCGGCTTGGCATCTGGCAGGGCCTGGCCGGCCTGTTCCAGGATGCGGCGCATTTGCGGGCCCATATCCTGTTCGCTCACCACCAGACACGCTGGGGAGTCCACCAAACGAGTGGTTGCGCGTACGGATTCAACGCGACCTTCCAGAACTTCCTGTACCCGCTCAACCAGGGCACCGGACTCCTGCTCAACTTTTTCGCGCTCAGCTTTGTCTTCGTCGCTCTCGGCTTCACCCAGATCCAGCGCACCTTTGGCCACGTCCTGGAACTGCTTGCCGTCGAACTCGTTCATATGGCCCACGAACCACTCGTCCACCTGATCGGTGAGCAGCAGCACTTCGATACCCTTCTTGCGGAATACTTCCAGGTAGGGGCTGGACTTGGCCGTAGCGAAGTTGTCGGCACACACGTAGTAGATCGCCTTTTGGCCATCCTTCATGCGACCCACATAGTCTTCCAGGGATTGATCCTGTTTCTCGGTATCGGTATGGGTGCTGGCGAAGCGCAGCAGCTTGGCAATTTTCTCTTTGTTGGAGAAATCTTCAGCCGGACCTTCTTTCAATACATTGCCGAACAGATCCCAGAACTTCTGGTATTCATCGCCATCTTTCTTCGCCAATTTATCCAGCATATCCAGAACACGCTTCGTCAGCGCGCTCTTGATCGCATCGGTATTGCGATCTTTTTGCAGGATTTCACGGGATACGTTCAGCGGCAGATCGTTGGAGTCCAGAACACCTTTCACGAAACGCAGGTACAGCGGCAGGAACTGCTCCGCATCGTCCATGATAAAAGTGCGCTGTACATACAGCTTGAGGCCGCGAGCGGCATCGCGCTGGTACAGATCAAACGGTGCGCGCGCAGGGATGTATAGCAGGCTGGTGTAATCCTGTTTACCCTCTACGCGGTTGTGGCTCCAGGTTAAGGGATCGTCGAAATCGTGGGAGATATGCTTGTAGAACTCCTTGTACTCCTCAGATTTCACATCGGAGCGGGGACGAGTCCACAGGGCCTGGGCAGCGTTTACTGCTTCAAACTCAGGCGCCTTTTCTTCTTTCGGCTCTTCGCCCTCTTCCGCCGCCGGCATTTCCTCTTTCAGCATTTCCACCGGAATGGCGATGTGATCGGAGTACTTTTTAATGATGGAGCGCAGGCGCCAGTTATCGGCAAACTCTTTCGCTTCTTCTTTCAGGTGCAGAACCACCCGGGTGCCACGCTGGGGCCATTCAACAGTCTCTACGGAGTATTCCGCTTCACCGTGACACTCCCAGTGCACACCCTGGTCGGAACTCAAACCGGCGCGACGAGTGAATACGTCCACTTTGTCAGCGACGATAAAGGCGGAGTAAAAGCCCACACCGAACTGGCCGATCAGGTGCGCATCTTTTTTCTGATCTCCGGTCAGCTGCTGCATAAATGCAGAGGTGCCGGAGCGGGCGATAGTACCGAGGTTTTCGATAACTTCATCGCGGCTCATACCAATACCATTATCGGTAATGGTGAGCGTGCCTTCTTCCTTGTCAAACTCGATGCGAATACGCAGGTCTGCATCTTCGCCCAGTAATTCGGGCTTGGACAACGATTCAAAACGCAGCTTGTCGGCGGCATCAGAAGCGTTGGATACCAGCTCGCGCAGGAAAATCTCCTTGTTGGAGTAGAGCGAGTGGATCATCAGGTGCAGTAGCTGCTTGGCTTCCGTCTGGAATCCATGGCTCTCTTTTTGGGCCTCAACGGTCATCTATTCGGTCTCCCCGTAAACGTCAATCGGAACAGGGAGCAAATATTGGGATCAGCCAGCAGGTTTCAAGGGGGGACTTCACACTTGCCAGTGGAGATCAGCGATCTCCACTGGTTTGAGCAGTAGCGAGGTTACCTTTACCGGTAATATCGATCACGAAATTGGCAGTGAGATCTGAGATCACACGGGACTCCGCATTCATCAGGATGGCGATACCCACTTTCAACTTTTCCGAATAGGCCACCGCTGCACGGAAGCCCGCAACCCAACCGCCGTGGTAAATAATACGATCGTCACCAATGGTATAGAGGCGCCAGCCCAGACCATAGCCCGCGTGAGACAGGTAATCTCTCCAGATACGATGGCGCATATGGCGCTGCGTAGCGACTCGCTCAGTAGTCATATCGGCGATCACTTCCGGTGACAGCACCTTCGGGTAGTAGCCCATCTGCGCTTTCAACCACTGGGCCATATCGGAAATACTGGCATTCACTCCCGCCGCCGGTGCAGCAAAGTAGTATTCCTTCTCCACTTTTACCGGGCGCCAGCCGCTGCCTGTCTGAATATGGGGTGCCGCACGGTTGTCGGAGGCCATAAAGCTCTCCCAGCCGACCGATGCGTTCTGCATTTTCAGCGGGACAAAAATTCGCTTCTTAAGCTGGCTGGCAAAGGAAACCCCCGTCGCCTCAAAAATCACATCCTCAATAAGGCTGAACAACACATTCTGGTAGCCGTAGCATTTTCCCGGCGTGCAGCGCGGATCGATATTGGCAAACTTGGGCAATATCTTGCTGAGAGGCTTGTTGTCCTCAAGGTAGTTGTCGTAGGCGTTGGGGGTCAGGCCCGAGGAATGGCTGAGCAGGTGCTCCACCTGAAGCTGGCGAGACAGTGAAGGCGTCTTAAAGCTCAGGTCCGGCACATAGTTGACCACCTTGTCATCCCATTTGAAGCGATCTTCATGCTCCAACATAGTGGCCATACTGGCAGCGAAGGTCTTGGATACCGAGGCCAGACGGAACACCGTGTCCTGATCCACCTTGCCGGATTTACCCCTGACCCTGACGCCATAGGTATCCATCGCGACCACCCGGTTGCCATCCACGATGACATAGGCGCCGCCGGGTATAGATTTACCCGCCATCATCTGTTTGAAGTATCGGCCAAACTGTTTGGCCCTGTCGTCTATATCAGCCGCTTGCGCAGGCAGGGACAGACTCCCCAGAATCACCAGGAAGAGAAAAAAACGTGCCATAGAGGCGCGCATGACGTAGACGATATTTGAAAGAATTGCAGGTCTCATAAGCAAATCGAGCCGCCAAAGCAATCCGGTAGTTGCAGATAAGACTAGCAGCCAGCGGGCAAAAACTCTATTTAGGCGCCACGCAGGACTGACTGCTGAATTCTAGTCTGCACTTTTCTCCGGCGCGGGGACGGCCATGCCAATCAGCGCAGGTCAGCGCAACAAGGCTTGTACAAACAAAAAAACCGCCTTGCGGCGGTTCTTCTTTTTGGGGTCCGGAGACCCCAGCGCAAAAAGCGTCTTACAGCTTCTCAGCGTTCTCGCTCAGGTAAGCCGCTACACCTTCCGGAGAAGCGTTCATACCTTTGTCGCCTTCCTGCCAGCCGGCGGGGCAAACTTCACCGTGCTCCTGGTGGAACGCCAGAGCGTCAACCATGCGCAGCATTTCGTCAACGTTACGGCCCAGCGGCAGATCGTTAACTACCTGGTGACGTACATTGCCTTCTTCGTCGATCAGGAAGGAACCGCGGAAAGCAACACCAGCGTCAGCTTCTACGTCGTACGCCTGGCAGATTTCGTGCTTAACGTCTGCAACCAGGGTGTACTTAACCGGGCCGATACCACCGTCGTTGACGGAGGTGTTACGCCATGCGTTGTGAGAGAACTGGGAATCGATGGATACACCGATTACCTCAACACCGCGCTTTTCAAACTCAGCGAAACGGTGGTCGAAAGCGATCAGCTCAGAAGGACATACGAAGGTGAAGTCCAGCGGGTAGAAGAAAACTACAGCCTTCTTACCTTTGATTGCTTCTTTCAGGTTAAAAGTATCGACGATCTCGCCGTTACCCAATACCGCTGCAGCGGTGAAATCCGGAGCCGGCTTGCCTACCAGAACTGCCATGAAAACCTCCTCAATCCAATGATGGGTTGTTGATGATACGTAGAGTGTTCAATTTATGAGCAACAGCTATAAATCGAATGGGAATTAATAGTGGGCCGCTATGATACACACCCACTTATTTCAGGCCCATAAATTTTTTAAATCAGGCTGATAGCAGAACGGCTATGCGTGAACTAACACCCAAAATAGGATGACCTACCCGCAAAAATGTACAAATAGCAAACAAAGAGGGTAAAATGCGACCATTCCGGAATCTTATTGACACTCATTCTCAATTGCAATAGGATTCCTACCTGACTACTATTGAGTAAGAGTTGAACAGAGCCACCGCCATGTATGTATGTATTTGTAAGGGCATAACTGACCGCCAGATTAAAGAGGCGATCTATGATGGCTCCACTTCGGTGAAGGCGTTGAGACGCCAGCTGGGCGTTTCTTCTCAATGTGGACGCTGTGCCGAGCAGACCAAGGAGATCATCGATGAGACCATGAGCGGTGGGATGGTATCCTCTGCCAACAACGGCCTCTTCTACTCCGCCAGCTGATTTTGGCTTTTGACCTGCGATCGTGTCCCTGGCGATCGCCTCCCCTCTTCTTATATCTCAGCTTCCACTCAACACCTGCTAGTTGAGTCAGGCTCTTCCCTTTAACGGCTTAGCGCGGTTCAACTGAAATTCAAAAATGGTGCCTCAGTTTTCCCTGCTACACACAAAAACGATTGTATTTAGATATAGCAATATTCCTGATCCATACATTTTTGTACCGCCCACTGACAACAACAAGTGCAGTGAAATGAACCAGAAATATGTATTTGTAAGTTCTTAGCAGACCGCCAGACCAAAGAGATAATCTATGGTGGTGCTATCTCAGTAAGGGCCTTGGGGCACCAGTTGGCGGTCTCATCCCTGTGCGGGAGGCCGAATAAACGAATGAGCTTATCGAATAGACCATGAGCGGGAGTATGGTCTACTCAGTTAACTACCGCCGATTCTACTTCACAAGCTGACCCCGAATCCCGGCAACCACAATCTATAACCACTAAGTTACCTTCCCGAATGCTCCCTCTAAAGCTCATAGGCTAAGCTGATAGCACGCTGGCGTGCCTTTCTCCATCTATGAAGCAGTATCTTATACACCTCTATGAACGCCTCCACTCCAGTTTCTGGAGCGTCCCGCTGATTATGATCCTAGCGGCGCTAGCGCTCTGCGCCTTTACCGTTCACCTGGACACAGAGCTTCCTGCTCCTCCCCTTTTATTCCGGGGCAGTTTGCAATGGTTTGATTTGGGTAATATCGAAAATGCTCGAGCCCTTTTGTCAGTCATTGCTGGCTCCACTATCACGGTAGCCGGAACGGTATTCTCAATAACAATGGTTGCCCTCTCCCTCGCCTCTAATCAATTCGGCCCCCATTTGATCAGAAATTTTATCCGGGACCGAGCGACCCAGATATCCCTCGGGATTTTCCTGGCGACCTATGTCTATGCCATTGTCACTATGCGTTCGATTGGCACAGCGGAAAACGAAATAGCTAACTATGGCATTAGCGTGCTCACGGCTTTGGTGCTGACTTTAATCAGTGTTATCTACCTTATTTACTTTATTCACAATGTTGCACAGTCAATTCAGGTCGATAACATTACCCACCGTATTAATCTCGAGTTTCAGCAGGCCATAGAGCGTGAATATCCAGATTGCCATGAATCTACGAACAAAAAAGTATTCGATACTAAACGCCTGGACCTCGGCTCAAGTTGGATCGACATCCCCACCCCAAAGGGCGGTTACGTCCAATTTATCGATAAGCAAAGAATTACGCGTACAACCCAGAATTTCCAATGCTGCCTAAAGCTGAACTGCCACCCGGGAAGCTACCTGCATCACTGGGAGATGATCGGCCAGGTTTATCCGGCAAATAACCCAGAAAGAATAATTCCTGCAATTCAGTCTGCAATACAGATCGGCACCCAGCCAACGGCAGAACAAGATGTGGTCTTTTCTATCCAGCAGCTTTCACAAATTGCTGTGCGAGCTTTATCTCCAGGCATTAATGACCCTTTTACTGCTTATTCCTGCGTTGATCGCCTGATTGAGGGGCTTGGTACTGTATTATATCGACCTGAGCCCGCAAATTGTTTTACCGACTCATCGGGGGAATTGCGAATAATTTGCAGTAAGCTTGAGTTTTCTCAACTGCTCCAAGCTTCTCTCGACGAAATTGTCGAACACGGCAGATCAAGTAGTGTATTTATGTGCCATTTACTCAACGCACTAGAAACACTTGTTGAGGTTTGTCATAGGAAAACAGATAAACAGGCATTAAAGGACTATTTAAAGCGCCTGAATGACGACAACTCAGTTTTTATAAAAAGCAAAATCGATCAACAAATCATTAATGACAAATTAGTTTTTATTAGAGAAAAACTAAAAAGCTGAAATATAGCCCTGCAACCTAAATGAGAATTATTTTCGTTGCTATTTTCGGCTAAATTTGCGTTAAAACCCTTGTTTTTCCTGCATTCTACAAGAAAATTTTTTTCTTGACTTGCCGCAAATCGCAACGCAAACTCGGCCCCGATTGCAGCTGAAATCCTAAAATAAAATTAGGTAAATCAGGCAGCCGCAGACTTTAGTGACTAATAAACTTTAGTAACTAAAAATATCAACTAATCTCTAGCGACTAACAAATAGGAACTCTCTGCAAACCTAATTGAGTTGGCAGGGCTTCAGGAGCACAGGCTATGAAAGGCGACCCCAAGGTAATTGAGCATTTAAATAAAGTGCTGGGTAATGAACTGGTAGCTATTAACCAGTATTTCCTACACGCCCGCATGTATGACAACTGGGGTTTAAAAGAGCTGGGCAAACAGGAATATCACGAATCCATCGATGAAATGAAGCACGCCGATTGGCTGATCGAGCGCATTCTTTTCCTCGAAGGTATTCCCAACCTGCAGCATCTGGGCAAACTTCTGATCGGCGAAAATACCGAAGAGATGCTCAAGTGCGACCTGAAAATTGAATCCAAGGCCATTCCCGACTTGCGTGAAGCCATTGCCTATTGCGAGTCCGTTCGGGATTACGGCAGTCGTGAATTGCTGGAGAAAATCCTCGAGTCTGAGGAAGAGCATGTAGATTGGCTGGAAACCCAGCTGGAGCTGATCGACAAAGTTGGCATTCAAAACTACCTGCAAACTCAAATGGAAACTGCAGCCGGCCACTCTGGCAAGTAGCTTAAGTCCTCTCACAGGCATAAAAAAACCGCAGCTTCCGCTGCGGTTTTTTTGTTTCTACAGTATGCCTACCATCTATAGCAGCAGACATATTGGAGCAAAAGCGGAAATTAATCCTCGCCTTCGCTCTCCGCTGATGCCTCATCAATCAAGGTTTTCAGCTCACCGTTCTCATGCATTTCCATAATGATGTCACAGCCACCGATCAGCTCGCCCTTAACCCACAGCTGGGGGAACGTCGGCCAGTTCGCGTACTTAGGCAGCTCAGCGCGGATGTCCGGGTTAGCCAGAATATCAACGTAGGCAAAGCGCTTACCGCAAGCCATCATCGCCTGGGAGGCCCGCATGGAAAAGCCGCACTGGGGGGCATTAGGGCTACCTTTCATATAAAGCAGAATGGTGTTATCAGCGATCTGCTGCTTGATGTTCTCCAGTGTATCCATAAGCGTGAAAAACCTCAGGTGGTCGAAGCAAAAAGTAAGTGTACAGGCACCATACCATCACCTGGTATAGCGCGCCGGCATCCATTGTACCCCAGTGGGGCCAGCAATAAGTACACCATCCCCTCGATGAAAGCAAAAACCGCAGATCTACAACACCGGATACCATGTTGAAATTTCAGCCAGCCAGATAGCACACAGCTTATAAAGGCTGTGTTACCATTGCTCAACCAATATAAAGTGCAGATTAAAAAGCTTAAACAGAATTTTCTGCGGAAAACAGATAATCCAAATAGTCAATATTTAAGGAGATGCCCCGGTGGCCACCCCGACACTCATGCAAAACTATGGCGATCGAACCCTCACACTGGTTCGGGGTGAAGGCAATTATGTATGGGATGATCAGGGCCGACGATACCTGGATGCAATCTCTGGAATCGCCGTCTGCGGCCTTGGCCACTGCCACCCCAAAGTGACCCTGGCCCTGCACGAGCAGATTCGGACCCTGTTACATGTATCCAATCTCTACAATATCCCTGCGCAGGAGAAACTGGCAGACAAGCTGGTACAGCTATCCGGCATGGACAATGTGTTTTTCTCCAATTCCGGAGCTGAGGCCAATGAAGCAGCGATTAAGCTAGCGCGGCGGCTAGGCAATAGCCGCAATATTGAGACCCCTCAAATCCTGGTAATGGAAAGCGCTTTCCACGGCCGCACCTTGGCTACCCTGACAGCAACCGGCAATGAAAAAATCCAAGAGGGCTTCGGTCCTCTGCCCGAGGGTTTTTTGCGTGTGCCGTTTAACGATACTGCAGCCATCGAAAAGCTCGCAGGTGAGCGCAACGATATTGTCGCAGTGCTGGTTGAGCCGGTTCAGGGAGAGGGCGGTGTACGCGTGCCCACTTCCAACTACCTGGGGCAATTGCGCGAACTCTGCGATCAACATAACTGGCTCCTGATGCTGGATGAAGTGCAAACCGGAAACGGCCGCAGCGGCAAAATGTTTGCCTACCAGCATGCGGACATATTGCCCGACGTGGTGACCACTGCCAAAGGACTGGGTAACGGTGTCCCCATCGGAGCCTGCCTGGCCAGGGGAGTTGCCGCTCAATTATTTTCTGCGGGCACCCACGGCTCCACTTTTGGCGGCAACCCTCTAGCCTGCAGTGCCGCACTGGCAGTGATCGATACGCTGGAAAGTGAATGGCTGTTAGAGCGCGCCGAGGCATTGGGGCAACGCCTGCTGCATCAACTCAAACAACAGTTATCCGATTGCGACCAGGTCAAAGAGGTGCGGGGCTTGGGGCTGATGATCGGAATAGAATTGCAGCAGCCCTGTGCCAAACTGGTGGACATAGCCCGCGAGCGCGGACTGCTGATTAATGTTACCGCCGGCAATGTAGTACGCCTGCTCCCCCCACTCACACTCAGCGACGACGAGTGCCATCAATTGGCAAACGATGTCAGCTCACTGATTCACCAGTTTGCACTGCAAGCAGTCTGATGCAAAAAAAGGAGAACAGCTTATGGCGATCAGACATTTTCTCACCCTTACAGACTTGTCCTCGGAAGAGCTCAAGCAAATTATTGAGCGCGCGATCGAACTCAAAACACTGCGCGCTCAAGGAATAAATACCGACCTTTTTCGCGGCAAAGTGCTGGGGATGATTTTTGAAAAATCCTCTACTCGCACCCGCGTTTCGTTTGAGGCCGGTATGGCACAGATGGGGGGAAGCGCCCTCTTCCTATCTCCCCGCGATACTCAGTTAGGCCGCGGGGAGCCCGTTGAAGACAGCGCCCGAGTAATTTCCAGCATGGTGGATATGGTGATGATTCGCACCTTTGGCCACCAGGTACTGGAGCGCTTCTCAGAATATTCAAAGGTACCGGTGATTAATGCCCTCTCCGACAGCTACCACCCCTGCCAGCTGCTCGCAGATATCCAAACCTTTGTGGAGCACCGCGGCAGCCCTGAGGGCAAGGTGGTCGCCTGGGTCGGCGATGGCAACAATATGTGCCACTCCTATATTAATGCTGCCCGCCTGTGCAATTTTGAGCTGCGTATAGCCTGCCCGCCCGGCTACGAGCCCAACGCCAATATCCTCGCTTCGGCAAGTGATCGGGTCACCGTAGTACACGATCCGGTGGAGGCTGTTAAAGGGGCCGATTGGGTGGCCACCGATGTGTGGGCTTCCATGGGACAGGAAACTGAACAACAGATCCGCCTGAAAGCCTTCGAGAGCTTCCTGGTGGACCATGAGCTGATGGGCCACGCCAATAGCGATGCCATCTTTATGCACTGCTTGCCCGCCCACCGTGGAGAGGAAGTGAGCGCCGAACTTTTAGAGGATGGCAATATCTCGGTGGTATGGGATGAGGCTGAAAACCGCCTTCACGCGCAAAAAGCCCTGATGGAATTCCTCCAAGACCACAGTCGATAAACCCTAAAAGGGTACAGCCACTCCTGCGGTTGTACCCTGCTACCTGTACCCACTCCCCTGCGCCTCTCCTCCCGACAACGTATAAAAGATGCGATTGGCGCCAAAACATCCAAGAGATCGCTAAATTTAGCAATCGGCGCCAACGACTAATTTACAGCCAGCCAAGATGTCAGAATTAAATAAGCGTCAACAAATTGAGCAATTGAGTACCACTTTGCTCAAAGAGCAGCCATTTGCAAATGGTTATTGCCGTTGTTAATTTACAGCGCTCTAGCTATTAAAAAAAATTGTAAGACACTGTACCCAGCGTTCTTTCCCGGCACCCACTCCTTTGCAGCCCAGAGCTGGCGGGCTCTGCCGCGAAAGTGGCTACTGACTCAGCCCCACTACCCACAATTTATCCACAAACAACTACATAGTTATTCGCCTTGAACTGACCCGCCTACCGCATTATCTTGTAGCGCACTCGAGGCCGACCCCCTATATATTGGGGTAGAGGCTCAAGAGCACCCCCATTATGTGGGGCAAATTCCGGCGCACCACCACACTTTTTGGCGGTGGGCGTCAGGCGCTGCTTTTTTCAAAGCAGAATCAGAGGTAAGCGGGCGGAATGGAATTTCCGCCACAGGCAGCAGCTGGCAAACCTTTTCAGATAGCCGGTGACAAGCCGCCTGTTTCCAGTGTCCACAGCTGTGGATAAACACTGGCAAAGCGAAGGACACGCTCCGCCATGCCACACAGTCATGTGGCCGCCGTTCTTTTGAACGCACGCGGACAGACAACAGAACAAACCTTTCGGAGATTTACATGCACACAGAGACAGGGCGCTCTCAAGCCGTGCCTGCGGAAAAATCAGGCACCTCCAGCGACCAGGCGACTGGCGGCACGACTCTGGCCGCTACTGCACCGGGCCAGATCCGCGTAATCAAGCGCAATGGCACCGTTGTACCCTACGACGACAGCAAAATTGCCGTCGCCGTCACTAAAGCCTTCCTCGCTGTTGAAGGCGGCACCGCCGCTGCTTCCAGCCGTGTCCACGAGCAAGTTGAAGAACTGGTCAGCCAGATCAGTGCCACTTTCAAACGCCGCATGCCCTCTGGCGGCACTATCCACATTGAAGAGATCCAGGACCAGGTAGAACTGGCCCTGATGCGCGCCGGTGAACAAAAGGTTGCCCGCGACTACGTACTCTACCGCGAAGAACACGCCCGCCTGCGCGCAGAGAAAGAAAAAACTGCTCAAATTGCCGAGCAAGCCGTCGATGCCCACCCCAGCATCCGTGTAAAGCAGGACGATGGCAGCCTTGCACCTCTGGATATGGAGCGCCTGCGTACCGTTGTCAAAGAAGCCTGTGAAGGCCTGAAAGATGTCGACAGCGCGGCAATTCTTAACGAAGCCCTGAAAAACCTGTACGACGGTGTTTCCGAAAACGATATCAATACCGCGCTGGTAATCACTGCGCGCACCTTGGTTGAGCAGGAGCCCAATTACACCTTCGCTACCGCCAGCCTGCTGCTGGACAAGCTGCGCTCCGAAGCTCTGCGCTTCCTCGGTGTTGCCGAGCGCGCCACCCAGCACGAGATGGAAAAGCTGTACGCCTCTACCCTGCCCACTTACGTGAAAAAGGGTATCGAGCTGGACCTGCTGGACCCTGCGCTGGCCACCTTCGACCTGGAAAAACTCGGCGAAGCTCTAAAAGGCGAGCGCGATCACCAGTTCACTTATCTGGGCCTGCAGACTCTGTACGACCGCTACTTCCTGCACAGCGACGATATTCGTTTCGAGCTGCCGCAGATCTTCTTTATGCGCGTCGCCATGGGCCTCAGCATTAATGAAGAGAACAAAAACGAGCGCGCGGTAGAGTTCTACAACCTGTTGAGCTCTTTCGACTACATGAGTTCCACCCCGACCCTGTTCAACGCCGGCACCCTGCGCCCGCAGCTGTCCTCCTGCTACCTGACCACGGTACCGGACGACCTGCATGGCATTTACGGCGCGATCCGCGATAACGCCATGCTGTCCAAGTGGGCAGGCGGTCTCGGCAATGACTGGACGCCGGTGCGCTCGCTGGGTTCCTATATCAAAGGCACCAACGGCAAGTCCCAAGGTGTTGTGCCCTTCCTGAAAGTGGCCAACGACACCGCAGTAGCCGTCAACCAGGGCGGTAAGCGCAAAGGTGCTGTCTGTGCCTACCTGGAAACCTGGCACCTGGATATCGAGGAATTCCTCGAGCTGCGCAAAAACACTGGTGACGACCGCCGCCGCACCCACGATATGAACACCGCCAACTGGGTCCCCGACCTGTTTATGAAGCGCGTGTTCGAAGACAAAGAGTGGACCCTGTTCTCCCCGGCCGATTGCCCGGACCTGCACGACCTGTTCGGCACCGCATTCGAAGAGCGCTACAACCACTACGAGCAACTGGCTGCCGAAGGCAAGCTGCGTCTGTTCAAGAAGATCCGCGCACTAGACCTTTGGCGCAAGATGCTGGGCATGCTGTTCGAAACCGGCCACCCCTGGATCACCTTTAAAGACAGCTGCAACCTGCGCAGCCCGCAGCAACACGCCGGTGTGGTTCACAGCTCCAACCTGTGCACCGAGATCACTCTCAACACCAAGGCCGACGACGAAATCGCCGTGTGTAACCTGGGCTCCGTCAACCTGGCTCAACACATTGGTGAGAATGGTGAACTCGACCGCACCAAGCTGGCCAATACCGTAAAAACTGCGGTGCGTATGCTCGATAACGTTATCGACATCAACTACTACGCAGTTGAAAGTGCACGTCAGTCCAACATGCGTCACCGCCCTGTGGGCATGGGCCTGATGGGCTTCCAGGACGCGCTGTACAAAGCCGGCATCGCCTACGCCAGCGACGAAGCCGTCGCCTTTGCCGACAACACCATGGAAGCGATCAGCTTCGAAGCCATCTCCGCTTCCAGCGACCTGGCTGCCGAGCGCGGCAAGTACCAGACCTACGAAGGCTCCCTGTGGAGCAAAGGTGTTCTGCCACTGGATTCCATCCAGATCCTGGCTGAACAGCGCGGCCAGCAGTTTATCGAACAGGACACCAGCTCCACTCTGGACTGGGACGGCCTGCGCGAGAAAGTAAAAGCCCAAGGTATGCGTAACTCCAACGTAATGGCGATCGCTCCTACTGCGACCATTGCCAATATCACCGGGGTTTCCCAGTCGATCGAACCGACTTATCAAAACCTGTATGTGAAGTCGAACCTGTCCGGCGAATTCACCGTAGTAAACCCCTACCTGGTACACGATCTGAAAGATCGCGGCCTGTGGGATCAGGTCATGGTTAACGACCTGAAATACTATGAAGGTTCTGTACAGAAAATCGATCGCGTACCAGAAGACCTGAAAGCAAAATACCGCACCGCGTTTGAAGTGGAGCCGCGCTGGATCGTGGACGCTGCCAGCCGTCGCCAGAAGTGGATCGACCAGGCCCAGTCCTTGAACCTGTATATTGCCGGCGCCGACGGCAAGAAGCTGGACCTGACCTATCGCATGGCTTGGTTCCGCGGCCTGAAAACCACTTACTACCTGCGCGCACTGGCTGCCACTACCACAGAGAAATCTACGGTAAATAGCGGCACCCTGAACGCGGTAAGTGCACACGGCGGTAGCAACGGAGTGGCTGCGGCAGCACCTGCTGAGCAAGCTGCACCTGCACCGGCCGCAGTGCCTCAGGCCTGCTCACTGGACGACCCGGATTGTGAGGCCTGCCAGTAAAATTTAAGCCCCTTTTTTTATAGGGGCTGCACTGACTCTCGGGGGAGAGCGTCGTAACCGCAAGTGCGGGCATGACCATGCGCAGCGACCCCGGTCCACCCATTATTTTAATAGTGGGTAATACCATAGGGACCGGGGATCGGCTGCGGCTTATTTTCCCGGGAAAACCCAGTGCAATTGCCAGCGAAAATTCAGTGCAAATAAATGCACAAAAGCGCAGCAAAAATTGATCTGGCACAGGATTTTCTGTGCCCAGGCGAGTTAAAAATACGAGCCTGTAATGAATTATTACCGGTAAAAAATATCACCGGTATGTCATCCCTGGTTGCACACAATTAGTGAGCAATACACCAGGAAGATTTAAGAATTTTTTATCGAACTTTCGATAGTGAGACCGATCAAAAGGGCCAACTATGCTGAGCTGGGACGACATCGACACCAAGCCCCAACAACCTGAAAAAGCAACCGAACCGCGACCGACGCCGGAGGCCCAGGCAAAATCCGTGCAGGAGCCCAGCGCTTCCTACACAGCCGCTCCGGCGTCGCCTGCGGCCCAAAGCGGCTCCACTGCCGTTGATGCCGCCCGTGCCGCAGTTGCTAATATGGACCCGGCTCCCGGCCTGGAAGAACTGGAAATGGGTGCGGCCCGTATCCAGGTAGATGAAAAGCGCATTATTAATTGCCGCGCTGACCTCAACCAGTTGGTTCCCTTTAAATACGACTGGGCCTGGCAAAAATACCTGGACGGCTGCGCCAACCACTGGATGCCCCAGGAAATCAACATGAACAAAGACGTGTCCATGTGGAAAGACCCCAACGGTCTGACCGAGGACGAGCGTCGCATCGTGGAATACTCCCTGGGCTATTTCTCCACCGCAGACTCCCTGGTTGCTAACAACCTGGTATTGGCGATCTACCGCCATATCACCAACCCTGAGTGCCGCCAGTACCTGCTGCGTCAGTCTTTTGAAGAAGCCATTCACACCCACGCCTACCAGTACTGTGTAGAGTCCCTGGGTATGGACGAAGGTGAAGTCTTCAATATGTACCGCGAAGTGCCTGCGGTTGCCAAAAAGGCGGCCTGGAGCCTGTCCCACACCCAGGCCATCGGTGATCCCAACTTCAAAACCGGCACCGTAGAATCCGACCAGGAGCTGCTGCGCAACCTGATCGCCTTCTACGCTGTCACTGAAGGTATCTTCTTCTACTGTGGCTTCAGCCAGATCCTGTCCATGGGTCGCCGCAACAAAATGACCGGTGTTGCCGAGCAGTTCCAGTACATACTGCGCGACGAGTCTATGCACCTGAACTTCGGCATTGACGTCATCAACCAGATTAAGCTGGAAAACCCACACTTGTGGACAGCGGAATTCCAGCAGGAAGTCACCCAGATGATTCTCGAGGGTATGGAGCTTGAAGTAGCTTATGCCCGCGACACTATGCCCCGCGGCGTACTCGGCATGAATGCGAATATGATGGAGGAGTACCTCCAGTTTATCGCCAACCGCCGCCTTAGCCAGCTGGGCCTGAAAGAGCAGTTCCCTGGCGCTCAGAACCCATTCCCGTGGATGTCTGAAATTATGGACCTGCGCAAAGAGAAAAACTTCTTTGAAACCCGCGTTATCGAATACCAAACCGGCGGCGCACTGCAGTGGTAAGCGCTTCCTGGTTAGCGAATTACTAAAAAGGAGAAAGTAGTCGCTCACAGGAAGAGAAGTATTGAAAACGGGCTTAATGCCCGTTTTTTTTATTTTGAGCATTCCAGTTTCCTCTTCACTCTAACCATAGACTTAAGTTCTATAGAAACTCTTTCTCTCCCCCTGCCGCTGACCATCTCGGCAAAGCATTTGGATAGCGGCTTGTATTCGCGCATAATGCCCCGCATTAATTGGTATAACAGCTATGCCTCTAGATGAGCAGGCCTTCAGTTATCCCTACTCGCCTATTACCTAGCTACAACGAATTGATATATGAGCACCCCAGATTTAAGTGAAATAACTAATCTCAGCTGTGAAGATCGCTACGAGTATTTTCTGAGCATAGCCGGAGAAGAGCGGGAGATCTGGATACTGATCGATAGCCAAAATTGCTTTCTTAAAATACACACCGATGAAGATGGTGGCTTTGAATATCTGCCAGTATGGCCAAGCGCTGAATTTGCCCAAGCCTATGCCGAGAATGAAACGGGCCTCACCCCTAAAAGCATTCCCTTACCACAGTTTTTAAAGAAGTGGCTTTCTGGCTTAAAAGGTGACGACATTGAAATAGGTGTGTTTCCTGCGCCGGATAAAAGCGTATGGATTACTAGCTCAGAGGAACTAGAGATCGATCTACGGGAAGAGCTGAACAACTTCTAAATAGGCTATTCACGTTGAAGCTATCGCTTCAAAAATCCGACAAAGAAAGTTCAGCTCTATTGAATAAAAGTAAGATAACAGGGTAAACACCTGTTATCTTACTTGGGTAATATACAATTACAGATTCGCCGCCTGATATTTATATATACTATTTACTTGAGGCGCTGCAATGAAAACCAGGAATAAAATAAGTTTCGACGCCACCAAAAACTATAAGGAAGAGAAAGATATAAAGCCGGCCTTGCCCGCTTATAGCAGCGCAGTCGCCAGTGCAAAGCATTCGGAAAAGAAAAGCAAATAGTATCCGGTTGGATAACTTTCACGTCATCTAAATCTCCCCATAAGTCGATATCCGAACTCAAAGCAAAATCCAAAACTCTTCCTCTAGAGAGTAGGTAGATATTAACTCCCTGATCCAGAGACCACCAATCATGTAGGATAACTAACACTTTATCGAGAAATTGGTATTGAGCAACAATCTCTCTACCATAAACGGGTATAGCTCTTTGGTTGGGGCCATCAATTAATACGACTTTACTATTATCAATTGGATTAAGCTTGAAGTGATTCACCTCAGAGAGAAAAGCGTTCGTCACTATCCTACCCCCTTAAATTCCAGACCTCTAACTTTACTACAAACTTTTAATCCAAAATATAGCTCCCTGAATTAGCAGGGTATTTAAAAAATCTTAATATGTTCCCCTAATTGGGTAATGGTTATCAGGATTTCGGATAAACTCGATACCCACCAATAGCGTTTGCAAGTCAGGCCTCGCAAAAGGTGCATTGGAAATGTCGACTATTTGCAGCCTTCCAGATTCGTTGATGACAAAAACACCCGGTTCAGCAAAGGGCCTATCTGTTTCTTCAGGGGAGCGGGGTTTTGAAATATAGAGCCCAAGCTGCTGCATTTGGGGTATTGATAAACCGTAACCGACAGTAAATCCCGGCTGAATTGCTTCCATATGCAGAGAAGCTTTTTCCTCCGTATCGGCAGAGACAACAGCCACGTCAATACCCTCCGCATGATAGCGGGGTAGTAGTACACTCAAGACACGCAAATACTTGGTACATAGTGGGCAGTGCTTACCTCGGTAAACGACTACCATTTGCCAAGGGAAACTACCTTCAAGCTTCCCCAGTACCAACTCACCTCCACCAAGTCGCTTTACTTCTATTGCAGGAAAATCGATACCAGCAGCAAGCTTTATATTGCTCATTAGCACCCCACTTGAGAATATAAGAAGAGACTTAGTCAACCAATGAATCCCACCGTTAGTATAGGAGACTCGATGAAAAAGCCCCTTATTCGTTTTCTATCAACGCTATTAGCAGCCGGACTGCTAGGTGGCTGCCCTGCTAACCACCAAAGTAACTCTTCTCCTGAAAGTCATTCCCAGCCTCTTGAGTTCTTACCTGCCCTGAAAGGGGACTACTTTAAGCTGGATTCAGCGATTATTGGGCGCCCCTACCATATCTATACTCGCCTGCCTGAGGGCTATAATCCAAACGAGGATACAACCTACCCGGTCATTTATCTCCTCGATGGGGATTCACTGTTCCCAATTTTGGCTACTAATCACCTGTTTATGCATTACGATGATTACGCCCCCGAGGCGATTATCGTAGGTATTGCTTACGGCTCATTTAAACCCGAGATCAATCATCGCAGTTTTGACTTTTCACTACCCGATGACAGTGACACACTTACGTATGGCGGTGCAGCACAGTTTCTCAACTTTCTAGAGCGGGAGCTCTTGCCAACAGTTGAAAGCCGCTACTCGGTAGACCCTCATCAACGAGTTCTCTTCGGTCAAAGTCGAGGGGGATATTTTGTGCTTTACACAGCATTTTCTAAGCCCGACTTGTTTAAAGGATTGATAGCCAGCAATGCCACCTTCTTACCACAACAGGAATTTTTCTACAGGGAACCTGTACAAGCGACAAGAGAGGATCTGACTCTGGTAGTAACAAGTGGCTCCAAAGACATGCCAAACCTGCGCAAAGATGCACTCTCCTGGCATAAGCACTGGAAAGAACAAGAGACCACTCCCTGGCGCATTGCATTTACAACGATTCCAGGCGGTACCCATGCAGCAAATAGTACTGACAGTTACCGTTTCGGCATCCATGAGATTTTTGCGGAAGAGATCGAAATATCTCGTGTGAAAGCAGAGAACAATTTGCAAGTGGTAGAGGATCACTAGAGCTAAAAATTAATAGAAGTAAATATGTGATTCCCGCAAACTAAAAAGCCCGCTTAAAAGCGGGCTTTTTTAAAACGATGAGCCAATTACTCTGTACAGGCAGCAATACGACCAGCCGTATTTTTACCGGCACCACAGTTCAGGCCATCGGGGATACCGGTGTAGTCTGGGGCCATGATACCGCCATTACGCTGAGCATCATGGTCGGTATAAATGCTCGCCAGGTTATAGGAACGCGCTGTCCCTTTGTTGTTATTATCGCAGGAGAAGATAGCACTACCGTAAGCGATGCCCAGGAAGGTCTTGTATTCCTTCAGATTTGACCACAAGTTGCGCTTAGCAGAACCAGAACAGTTCATCTGGGAAGCCAGATTGATGTAACCATCGTCCTCACCGCCCAACAGCAAAGAGCTAGCACTCTCAATACCAGGGAAACCGGCGTAGCCTCCAATGGTATAAACCGGTGCAGCCAGGTTGGTGCCGACATAGTTGCGCACAGCATAGACATCATTAGTCTGCAGGTAACGTACTGCTGCGCACTCGCGACCGATAAACCAATCGTTGATCAAATCTTCGATCCAGCTACCGTTACACAGTCGATCAACCCCCTCAGTACCGGTGATTGCACCACCAGTAGTAAAGATTGCCGCGATACCGCTAATGGCAGTGTCAAAGTCCACTTCAACCGCGTAACTATCATTCAGGCCTGCGACATTAACGGTTTCGGTTTTCGTCTTACAGCTTTTCCAGAACCAGGAGCCAGTACAAACCTTCGAGGTTTCGGTCACAGTATTGGAATCCAGCTGGTTGTAAGCACGGTTATAGTAAGGGGACCCCGGTACGGCATTGCCTGCGAGGTACATCATCTGGGTGGCACCCTGACTGTGGGCAATCACGTAGAAAGTATCATCAGCAGCACACTGGTTTTCATGCTCATAATCATCGCCTTCGCCATTGCGAATAGCGATTATCTGCCGAGCGATTTCACCCGCTGTGCCGTCATGCCAGTAGGGCATCTCGCCCTCATCGGTGGAGTTGTAACCAACCACACCGTAATTGCCGCCATTTACACGCAACTGTTCAATAAAGTCACTACCCGCGTATTCATCGAAGTAAGCCTCACTCCAATAATCTAAAGCCGGCTGCTCAAGATTACCCTGGGAGTTAGTACGCTGCTTAATATGGCCCTCAGTACCATGACCATGAACCAGGATGTAGCAGTTATCCGCACTAGCAGAGGCTGATCCCAAAAGCCCCGCTAATAGTAAAGAGAAGCTCGCACCCAATCGTTGATAAAGTGTCATTGTGATGTCCTTTTATTTTTGCTCGGGCTTGATCCCAATTTTTTAAATTGTCTTTTTATGTTGCCGAGACTGTTTTATGGCTTGCGAAAGGTATCTGGTTAATTAGTGCCAAGAATATGACTAATAGCGCCAAACAGAATCTTAGGGCGACAAGCAATATGACTATTTAGTCATAAAGAAAAGGAGGCTTAGATGAATGTGACATAGTTCGCAAAAACTAAGAACCGCGACTTCGCTCTAGGTCACAGTATTGATGAAGCTAAAGGTGAGTGAGCACTTCTAAAAAACTTTTGGAGCAAGCTATCTTTTCGAAGAAATAACTTACGTAAAGAAAAGGTTGAAATCGTTTAAATTTTGATCAACCCCTATCGTAGCACACAAGTATCGTAGCCACTTTTCTATCGATATACCTATGACACGTTATGCACCCTTTCCATAAAAAATTGTGGCACTAAATTAAAACATGCAGCAAGAATTACAAGGTATAAATATATGAGCACCTCTACGGAGATAATTTTTAGAGTCTAACGATTCGGGAAATATACTACATATACTTAAAATCAAAAGGTAATCATCTAGTAGTAGATTATCCGCCGACCGAATGCATACTCATTGAACATCTACGGTAGGAAGGAAAAATGATAGAGCCAAAAAAGTTTTGGGATAAAACTGCAGCGCGCTATGCCAAAAGCCCTATAAAAGATTTAAAAAGTTACAAGAGAAAACTGGCTATAACACAAGAATATTTGCAGGCAGACTGGTCTGTATTAGAATTCGGATGCGGTACCGGTAGCACCGCCATTCATCACTCATCCTATGTAAACAGTATAACTGCCACTGATATTTCCGAGAAGATGCTGGATATTGCCAAGCAAAAAGTAAAAAGTGCCGCTATTAAAAATATAAGTTTTCAACAAGGCACCTTAGGTTCACTAAAATTCGAACCAGATAGTTTTAACGCCATCTTAGGGCTAAATATATTACATCTTCTGGAGGATATAGATGGTGCTATCGCGCGGATTTACAATTTATTAAGACCGGGGGGCATATTTGTATCAAGTACTGCATTAATTAAGAAAAGCAATTGGCGATTCCTGATCCCAGTGATGCAACGCATAAACCTGGCCCCTTATGTCCACAAGGTTGACAGACAGGAGCTTTTAGACAAGCTTACACGAGTTGGTTTTCTTATTGATCAGGAGTGGCAGCCTAGTAAGGAATCAATTTTTTTGATAGCAAAAAAGTAAGTTCTTCATTCCCCATATACGCGGCCACATTTCAGAAATCAGGGCGAATTCCAGTGAAAAAAGCAGGAGGGCGGTAAGGGGGAGCCCCCTTACCAAATTTATCTCCCAGTATCATTACAACAATTCAGGAGAAAAATTAATTAACGCTATTTGAATGGTAAATCATCGCCTGCCAAACATTTTGCTGACCACTCACATAGTTATCGTAGGTGGGGTTTTTTATATAAGTCCAAGCTACTTTTCCATCACCTAAGTACATAGGCTCATCCAAACCACCCCATCCATAATTAGGTAACTCGATTGGCCCTTCAAGTACGTTTAGATCTGCATCGACTTCCATTGCATAAAAGGCTTTTGGCACTAATAATCTTTTAGAGCCGCTGTCGGCATAAATACGGTTATAGGCCAGGTTATCAGAAATACACTGGAACTTTGCATACCCAAATAAGTAACGTCCATTTTTTAAATCAATAAGTTGTGGATCACTAATTTGGCAATCATCATCCTCAACCAACCAATTAAAACCCTGGCCTTCCATACTACCGGTAGAGCTGACTTTGGCGATACCAATACGGGTTAAAGAGCTGGAGTCTAATGCATCACCGGAATAAAGTCCCTGCCTTGTTATTGTGGAGAAACTATCGTCATCTTCCCAGTAGTTATAACTCATGTAGGACAGGAAACAGTTTGTGGTGTCGTAATCTGCACAATCATCATCAAACGGGCCTTCCCCAGATGGATCAATACCGACTTCGTCCTGGAGAAAGCGATCCATATCCGCATCTTCAATATATTTAGGCGAGACAATCAAAGAAAGGTTCGTATTGGCATCCACTGGTACAACAGTATGACCGCCACCATTTGATACCATCGCAGACGTTGATGGTACGAAGTGATTAAAGCGCCCTTCTGTAGACGAACTGGAAGTTTCCATTTTCACTGCAATGGTTCCGAGTTGCCCATGAGTGCTACCTATCCAGTCGTTCCAATCACTGGTACAAATTGCACCAAACATCTCATTGTCTGGATTATAGAATGAGCGAATGTTTACTACATGACCATCGCCGCAGGCCCAATACCAACCGCGATTATCTGAGCTGCTCATATCCAGGGACCAATTATTACGGTCAATAACCGTTAAGCCTGCCGAATAGTGAGAACTCCCATTTCCATCAAATACCCGTGCAGAAACTGAGAAACCATAGCTACTACGACCCTGGCTGTCATCCTCAACATAAATCAGCTCTTGTGCGCCAAGATGAGTTCCACCGTGCATTTTATTTACTACGTAAGCATCAGGAACTTCACTTAAAGGCTGATTTTCCCACTCTAGCAGCCAAATCTGCTCGTTATAGCTGTAACTGGCATCTCGAATGTGCTGCAGTAAATCGTCATAGTCGCCAGAGGAAAGACTGGAAATAATATACTCCATCTCCTCTTGCATATCGGACCCTTTAATAGTGGTAAAGGATGGCGAATCCCCAAAATCAGTATCTGGGAAGTTTGTCTCCAAACCAGCAAGGAAATCGTCAAACGTCAGCGTAGGGTGTTCAGTAAAGAAGTCGATATATTTACCGTGATTGGTCGCAACCAGAAGACCAATTTCATTCGCAATACGGGATTCAATGGTGTCAATGTTATCTTCCATTTTCATCCACGTTGAACCGTATTGCTCAACAAGGTCAGCTTCAACCTCATAACGCTCATTGGCTTGATAATCTGTATTGCATAGAACTGCTACTGTGGAGCAATCAGAGCTTACAGCCACACCGTGGGATTCATAACACTGATTTAACAGCGTTGCATTACCTGTTGGCTCAAAACTGGAAGTATCCGGATCATACTGTAGCTCATAAATAGAACCGTGAGTTGTATCCGCAGCAGTGTCCCCCTCTGACAAAGTAGTGGAAACAAACATTCTCGGAGTATCGGTATCTGTTGCACAGGTCGCAGTATAACTACGAATCGGGATATCAATATCCTCTTCATCCTGCTCCCCGTCAGTTCGCGCTATATAGTGTGCCATCTGGTAAACCTCACGGGCATTGTTCATACCTTCTGGCAAAGTTACGTCAATGGCAGTCAATGAGGCGAAGCCTAAATCTGTATGCTCTACGTCTCCCACCACAACTGTAGTGCCCACATTATCCGAGATCGGATTATCATCGCTGCCGGACGAACCCTGATCGCTACCACTACCGCTACCGCTACCGCTACCGCTACCGCTACCGCCACTATTATTACCACTACCGCTACTATCTGAAGAGGGGTTGTCCGAATCCGAAGAGGAGCTCCCTCCACCACCTCCACACGCGGCCAGCAATGCCGTCAAAGAAAGCGCTATTAACTTCTTATTTATCAGTAAACCCATCAGCTCTGCCCAACTCGTATGTCACTAAGATAATTTGTTATTACTTGCTGTTGTCATCCATTGAATTTTTATCCTCAAATGGTGACCAAGTGCGCACTTTAAAGTGATGCAATCGATTGTCTGTGAACTGGTTTTATAACCTAACTGAGACCGATAAGTGGTAATTTTTCAGCGATAAACGGTACTAAAATACCAAAGTGGTAATGGTCGTATCATGAATGAGAATTGGACGATACTTTGCGAATATACAACCACAACAAACTGTTTCAGCTGCAACAATTGGATGGAAACTAGGAAAGCCGATATAGTGCCATTGATCAACAATAAGCCAGTTTCCTGAAAGATTGTCATTTATTCACATTTTGGAAGAGTCAATATGAAAAGACTTGCTCTTTTAGCTTCGCTAATCATTCCCAGTCTTTCAATGGCAACCCCAGAGATTACAGGCTCCCCCCAGGACTTACGTGACCTAATTTATCCAAAGTCAAGAGTTGTGACTCTCCACGCCAGTGCAAAGGAAACGGCTTATTCAGACCAAGCTATAGTCAATATTATTGTCACCACTGAAGAGCCCCTCCTATCAGACGCCATTGCCAGTAATAGTTCTTTGCGTGAGCAATTAACCGAGACTTTAATAAAGGCTGGCATAGACCGAACCAAGATTAAAAATTCAAAATTTTCATCTTCCCCACAATTTGGTTGGCTAGGAAAAAACCCTTCCAGTTATAAAGTTATTAACAGGGTCGCAATAACTATTAACAACGAGGAACATTTACAGTCTATCGCAAGGCTAACGGATGAAAATAAAGAAATAGAAATAGTGAGTACTTCTTTTGAGCATTCAGAAGTATCTGAATATACAAAAAAGGTCCGATCTGAGGCACTAGCCAAAATCATGGAACAAAAAGCTGACTATGAGAGAACACTGAGCATTCAGTTAACACCTGTCAATATCCGTACAAATAATATCGGCTATCATGGGACATCGGGAGCTGGAGCAATAGAAGAGATTGTCGTTACTGCTTCCAGAGCTAGAAACAGAAAACTTGAAGATAGCTTTTCAGAAGCATATATAGAACCAGAAGTTAGCTCCTTCGACGAAGTTCAGTATGAGGCTTCGTTGTCCGTGGACTTTCAGGTTGTGCCGCCAGTTATAACCGATTAACTTTCGATCAAGCATTCAGGTTGGTAGGAGTAAAAATAGATACTTCTACCAACTAAATACGCCAGTTGTTTAACCTACCGAAAGTGATAATATCTGACTAATCTCATTCAAACTACGATTTGACTGGGACTGCCAAGTTTCGATGGCTGCTTTTAGTGCTGCCCAGTCTTTCTTGGAGGAGGGAGATTTTTCGACAACCCCCTCTCGTATAAGGGCTCGAATGGTATCACTTGCAAAAACCAAAGTATCAACTCCCATTCGTCTTAGAAATACTTGGGCAGTCTTACCGCCGAGTCGATCACCACCTTTACGCAAGTAGAGAAGATTCTCAATGTAGTTGCCTGTATTCCAGCTAGAGAAATACGCACCCAAGCTTCCATGCTCATTAGATAAATGCCAAAAGAAGTCTGCATTTCTTTGAATGGAGCGAGTTTTAGTCCAGTGTTTGATCATACCGTCCTGCCGCATTAGGTCATCTAATGCCTCCTCCGGTAAGTAACGACAGAACGAAACATCAAAGCCATAGAAGATCTTCTCTATATCCGGCCACTTTTTTTCAACAACCTTCCAACTAAAACCGGCTTGAAAAACAGCCCGGGATGCCGATGACAACCACTGACTATCATGTATCTCTCTCAAGAGCTGCGCAGGCTTTGGCTTCACCAGCTTCGACTGAAGTCCATCTACCCCTCCAAATCGATCAATCACAGGTGCCTCAATGGCGGCGAACTCACGCATAATTCAGACCTTCCAGTAAATCTATCTCCATTCTACGCCTATAAATAGAAATTCAAAGTATTTAGATTTTTAGCGGAATACTAACAAGGGGGTGCGTGTTTATCCTACCTAAACAACGCGAAAGCCAACTGACTCTAGAAGTTAATATTTCAGAAAGCTGAAAAAGAAAAGGACATTTCAGCTTCCCCAATAAATAAAGGGGAGCTAGCTCCCCTTTATTTACATGATACTTAAGTAGAGATATAAAGAATAATTAGCTACCCATAATCAGACCTACATCTCTAAAATAAGCATAACCTATTTATTACTTAACCTTCTTATCAGTCTCTCCATTTTTGTACCCAAGCAAATCGAGGTAAAATGCATACTGTAAAGCGGTCTCCTTATAGCGACGGAAACGACCCGAAGAGCCACCGTGACCTGCTTCCATATTGGTATTGAATAACAACTGATTTTCATCGGTCTTCAATTCGCGTAACTTTGCCACCCATTTCATTGGCTCAAAGTATTGCACCTGGGAATCATGTAGCCCAGTGGTTACCAACATATTGGGGTAATCCTGAGCTTTCACCTGGTCATATGGAGAATAGGAAAGCATATATTCATAACTATCCTTATTATTAGGATTGCCCCACTCGTCATACTCATTAACAGTCAGGGGAATTGACTCATCCAGCATGGTAGTTACCACATCAACAAATGGCACCGCCGCAGTAACTCCCCGGTACAAATCCGGCTCCATATTGACTACCGCGCCCATCAACAACCCCCCGGCACTGCCACCTGAAGCAAAGATCTTATCAGGGGCGCCATATTTTAATTTCCCCAACGCCTTGGTAACATCGATAAAATCAGTGAAAGTATTCTTTTTATTGAACATCTTTCCATCTTCGTACCAGGCACGTCCCAACTTTTGGCCGCCACGAATATGGGCAATAGCAAATACAAAACCTCGGTCAAGCAATGACACCACTGAAGAGCGGAACCAAGGATCAACGGTATTACCGTATGAGCCATAGGCATATTGCAGTAATGGATTAGAGCCATCTTTCTTAAATTTATCTTTACGATAAACCAAGGATACCGGCACTTTAACACCATCGCGTGCCGCTACCAGGATACCCTCGCTCTGATAGTGCTCTGGGTCAAAACCGCCCAGAACTTTGTCTTGCTTAAGCAATTCCAAATCGCCACTATCCAGCTTGGCTTCATAAACACTATTTGGTGTCGTTAAACTCGAATAAGATACTCGAACACTCTCTGAGTCCAAGTTTGGATTTGAACTCAAGCCCAGTCTGTATACTGGATCATTAAACCCAACTTGAAGGTCCTTATTATTCTCTAAATTGATAATTCGGAGGCCCGTTTGCCCTGCTTTTCGTTCTATTACTGCTAGATGATGATCAAATAAAGTGAAATCTTCTAACAAAATTTTACTACTATGAGGTATGACTTCCTGCCAATTTGATTTATCTGCTGCATCTTCCATGGCAACCTTCATAAGGCGGAAGTTTTCAGCTTGCCAATTAGTCATGATATAAAAATCATTCCCTAACTTTAGCGCAGAATACTCATGGTCCTCTTCCCTGGGATATAAGGGAGCAAAATCAGCAAGAGGGGTATTTGCGTCCAGGATTGACTGGCCACTGGTAGTTGTAGAACTGTGGTGAATGCGTATCAGTTCTCCATCCCGGGATTTGGAAATCCACGTATAGAAAGCCTTATCCATTTCTTCATAAACAACAACATCTTCACTCTGCGGTGTGCCCAATTTATGGCGCATCACTTGATAGCCGAGCAGAGTTTGATGGTCTTTATTGATATAGAAGACAGTCTGGTTATCGTTTGCCCAAACCGCAACTGGTGAAGCATTCTCCAATTTATCTGGCAGCATCTCACCAGTCTTTAAGTCCTTGAAGCGAATCGTGTAAACACGGCGCCCAACGCTATCTTCAGGATATGCTACCAATTGATTACTGGGAGAAACGGCCAGGCGCCCTACACTAAAGTAGCCATGGCCTTCGGCCAGCACATTCACATCCAGCATAACCTCTTCAGGTGCTTCCTGGGTGCCTTTACGTCGCGCGTGGATCGCGTATTCTTTCTCGGGAAGATAGCGGCTGTAATACCAATAACCATTATAATAAACGGGGACCGTTGATTTATCTTTCTCCAGACGGCCAGTCATTTCCTCAAAGAGTATTTCCTGTAACTCTTTGGTGTGGTGCATTACCGAATCGGTATAAGCATTTTCTGCTTCCAGATGAGCAATAACATCTGGCGCCTTACGTTCATCGTCGCGCATCCAGTAGTAATTATCGATGCGCTCATGGCCATGCATAACCATTTTATGGGGCACCTTCTTGGCTACAGGAGCGGAAGCCTGTTCGCTAAACAAGGTTTTGTCCTCTGCTACTTGGTTATTTTCTGTCTCGCCACACCCTACTAAACCAAGGGTGAGCAACAGTGTTGCTGTGGTTTTATTCATCGAACTCTATCTCCCCTATCTATTTTTCTTTTATCCATTCGCCTGCTTATGCACATCTCACGCTGGCTATGATATAGACAAACACTAACCAGCCAGGATCAACCAACTCATCCCCGCTATTATCAGCGATGCCGTCACACTGAGTATCGCGCCCTCTCGAACCATATCCTGTATACGTACTTTACCGGTTCCATACGCAATCGCATTAGGCGCTGTAGCTACAGGCAACATAAATGCACAACTGGCACTCATCGCCGCAGGTATCATCAGCACCATGGGCTCAAAACCCGCTGAAGTGGCGGCTACAGCTAAAATTGGCATAAGTAGGGTTGCCGTAGCTGTATTGCTGGTTATCTCTGTCAAGAAGGTCACACTAAGGCATAGAATTACCAACAACAACCACAGTGGCATCGCCGTCAGGAAAGAAAGACCGTTGCCGAGCATATCGCTCAGTCCGGAACTGGAGAAACCTTTTGCTAGCGCTATACCACCAGCAAACAGTAATAGCATTCCCCAGGGGATCGTCTCTGCCGTCTGCCAATCGAGCAGCCGCCCTCCCTTACCGTTGGGCACTAGAAACATAGCGACTACGGCTGCTAGAGCCACGGTTCCATCACCGGCAGCATCAATACCTATCAATTCGCTCCAACCGCCAAACGGTGCATTGCGTGTAACCCATAGGAGAATCGCCACACCGAAAACCATTAAGGTTCGCTTTTCCTCTTGCCTCCACTCCCCCACTTGAGGGGGCTCAATGTCATTTTTCAGATGCACATGACGGGTCAGCCAGAGAGCCATTATAGGCAGCGTCACCAAAGCAACTGGGACTCCTATTTTCATCCAGCCCAAGAAGCTAAACTCTCGTCCGGTTACTTCCTCGTATATTCCCATAAAAATCACATTGGGCGGCGTGCCCAGAGGAGTACCTACCCCACCCAGACTTGCGGCGTAGGCAATACCCAGGATCAGGGCAATACTTAAGCGTTCGTTATCGATCTTACTGAGAATCGCCAGGGCTATAGGCAGCATCATCAATGTGGTAGCGGTATTGGAAATCCACATGCTCAGGAAGCCTGCGGCCAACATAAATCCGAGTACCAGCCTGCGGCCGCTGGAGACCCCCACAATACGCAACATATACAGGGCGAGGCGCTCGTGGGCCCCACTTTTCTCCAGGGCCTTGGACAAAATAAAGGCCCCCATCAGCAACAGAATGACATGACTTCCCAAGGAAGCTGCCACCTCCCGATGATCCGCTACTCCAAATAGAGGCAAGAGGACAAAAGGCACCAGTGACGTTGCGGGGATTGGCAGTGCCTCCGTTATCCACCAAATCACTGTTAACAAGGTAATTGCAGCAGTTACTGCCGGTAGATACTGCATTCCCAACGCTGATACAAAGAAATAGAAGGCCACAGCAAAAAGAGGACCCAAAACTATAAAGCGCTGCCGCGCAATCGACATACCTGCCCCCAACAACTCAAGGGTTGATTTTTATAAGTTTATATTTCCTGAGATTCTAGGTTCAGGCCAGTAAAGGCATCTGTTAACGCATCTCAGGCAGGTATACAAAATACAAGAAAGTAGGCGGTCTGCGCAGTACTTCAGAGGAAGAAATTCTATAAGCGTTTAGGAGCAACATGGAGTAAACATAACTGCTTAATTTTCACTCACAGTATTAACCTTCACTTTGTGATGCAAGCAAGTAACCACTTATTGAGTAGAGCCCATCAAATAAGAAAATCTATCAGCGGACACTTTTAGAAAAATAGGTAAAAATATACAATAATGACATTCCATTATTTTTAGCTTTTTAGTCCGCACTAAATAGATGCTCAGCCATCCTAAAGTGAGGACTAGTATAAAAAGCGACCAGTTAGTATATGAGGTACCCCTTGAAACGCACCGCTATCGCCGCTGTTATCGCGTTATTCAGTTCCAGTATTTACGCCGAAGAACAACCTTTCTATCTGAAGGCTTCTCTGGGTTTCACACAGTTCGACTCCTCCGATAACGCCTATGTGACCAAGGAAGACTTAGACTCTACTGGTTATGGATTTACTCTTGGTTATCGCATCAATAAGTATATTGCTATTGAAGCAGGAATGACTGATCTGGGTAGCCTAGAGCAGCAATCTAGATATGAACTGCACGATGAAGGTGAATATGACATTGATGGCTATAAATATATCGTAGATGTTTCTTCTGCTAGTCACGCTAAAACCGAGTATAAATCGTACAGCCTTGGCACTGCATTTACGGCACAATTGCACAGACACCTAAACGCAAGCGCCAGATTTGGAGTTCACCAATGGCGCAAAACCTCTGGTGGCACAGCTAGTTACGCCTATTCCGGCAGCTGGTACTCCCCAAGTGGAGAGCTCCTGGAGTCAGAAAGCGACTCTTGGTCTGGAGATTGGGATGCTGAGAAAGAGAGCAGCAGTAATCCCTACTATGGTGCAGAGATATCCTGGTCTACTGGCACTTGGGATATTGGCCTTGAGTACACCATCTTTGAAATAGAAGATGAGAAAGCTAACTTCACTGCACTGGGAATCATTTACAGCTTCTAATTCCTGTAAAGCATTTGGCCTCGGAAGGAAGTGAGTACCCACATACCTCCTCCCAAGGCTTAAAACGGAACATCTAGAGCCACCCCCTTAGTCCAAACTTTCGAATCTGGTCATCTCCCCTGTACATCTCGCTGGCATCCGTCAAACTATCGCCCACAATAGCTAGAAGTAGAATGAGGGCGGAAAGGAATCATGAGCACTATACCCAATACCGTGGAAGTCCTGGAGAAGCTCCGCTGGAATGCTCACCTGTGCAAACACAGCCACTTTCGAGCCTCTATGAAGGGGCGCAATTTGCATGTGCTTTGCGGGGTGCCCATCGTTGTCGTCAACTTATTCCTCGGTTCGCTTTTCTTCTCCTTGATCAATGCGGAGCTGCCTGATTGGACCAAGTGGAGTGGTGCGGCGCTGGCCCTGCTGGCCGCGCTATTGGGCGGTGTGCAAACTTTCTTCAATTTTAAAAAGAACTATGAGGGACACCGGCAGGTAGGCAACGAGTACCTTGCAATCGCCAGGGAGTGCGAGCGGCTGATCGCCCTTTACTTCGACGATATCCTGGATCTTGAACATCTATCCAAGAAGATCTCAGAACTGAATACACGCTACAGCGAAATCAACCAGCGAGCGGAAGAGTTTATTGTGTCAGATAAGGTATACAGGCAAGCGGTGCATATCCAGAATCAAAAGGCCAACCGAGAACCCTCTCTGGTAGAGCAGATGCGTAATCGCCAGGCTGCTGCGCAAAGAGTCGCCGAGGAGGCTCTCGAAATCGCAGAGAGCAGCCACTAACTCCCCCATCAATACCGCAGTACTTTCCTGGGGAAGTTGTGACTTCCCCACTTCCTATAGTAACAAACCGAAAAATGCAGACAGATCACAGTAGTCATCAACCCAGCACAGACACTTACCCATTATGCTATTTAGCCACCGATATTGGTACACCGAGCAATGTCGGCGGCCTATTTCGTATCGCCGATGCACTCGGCGTAGAGAAAATTTATTTAACTGGTGAAAGCCTGGTTCCACCTAATTCCAAAATTCGGAAAGTTTCCCGGTCTACAGAAAAGTACGTTCCCTACGAATATCACTCATCTGCAGTCAATATCGCGCAAACCTTAAAAAATAAGGGCTATCGATTAATTTGCCTGGAGATTGCCTCAAATAGCGTCGAACTCAAAGATACCCCCATTTCCAAAGGGAATAAAATATGTTTGGTATTGGGTTCTGAAAAGGATGGGGTCAACCCCGAACTTCTGGAGCTGGCAGATGCTGTGGTACACATACCTATGCAGGGTATCAATTCCTCAATGAATGTTACTTCCGCCTGTGCTATAGCGACCTATGCTTTGCTGGAAAAAATTTAGTCGGGCACTTTGACCATTATGTTTTTCTGATTAACATAGTCGGGATCACCGCCCAACCTTTTATTGCAGTTCAATCCATTAATTGCCTGGATCTCCGCATTGCTCAAATTAAAATCAGATAATAAGAAGTTATTGCGAATGTGATCCAGGCTTTCCGCCTTGGGAATAACTATGCGATGCTGCTGGATATTCCACTTAAGGATAACCTGCCCCGAAGTCACCCCGTGATTTTTCGCAATATCCACAATTACTGGATCTATGAGAGGTTTTTCATGAGCCTCGACACCGCTCCATGTAGATCCCGACCCCAAAGGAGACCAGCTGCAAATCGCAATTTTATGGAACTGGCAATAATCTACTAAAGGCTGCTGAGTGAAATAGGGATGCAGTTCAATTTGATTACAAACAGGGCGCACTTCCGAGAAAGTCGCCAGTTGTTCAATATCAGATTTACGAAAGTTTGACACCCCCAGGGCCCGCACTTTTTTCTGCTGGTAAAGCGCCTCCATTGCACCCCAGGTCTCCCGGGTATAGGCCGGCATGGGCCAATGGATCAGATATAGGTCCAGGTATTCCAGCTGCAAACGCTCCAGGCTACGGGCAAATGCATCGTGAGTTTTGTTGGTTCCCTGCTCCGTATCCCAAACTTTACTGGTAATAAAAAGCTCTTCCCTCGCTAGTCCGGACTCTTTGATCGCTCTTCCCAGCGCTCGCTCATTTCCGTAGACCGATCCTGTGTCAAAATGACGATATCCCACAGACATGGCTTTCAAAATAACTTCTGTTACATACTCATCATCCTGCTGCCAGCTGCCAATCGCAGCCATTCCCATGCCGAGCTGAGGTATCTCAACACCGTTATTCAATTCGAGAAAATACATAATCAATATCCTTTCAGACTACTGAGCGGTAAATCAGCAAGGACCAAGAGAGAATATAACCGGAGTCACATTTATTTCGCTGAGTGTAGGCCGAACAGAAGTCAACGCGTAGAAAACAGCGAACACACGCCAACTCCTGACTGCTAATCACTCACCACGCAATAAAAAGAAACTAATTTTCTAAGCTCAGTGAATATAAGCGATTATTTTGGAGGAAGTGAACCCGCAAATACCGCTCCACGACTGACCCAGTTATCCAAATCCTCTGCGACAGCATCTTCTTCCACATACACCATGCCTTTTAAGGGGCGCCCGGTGTAATCCATAGGCCGGGTATAGCGTTCGGCCAACGCAGTTTGATACTCATCAGGCCCAACCCGGACCATCAACTCCTCTCCAACAACCCCACAGGCCATATTGCCATTCAACATAAAAGCGAGACCTCCAAACATCTGCTTTTCACTGAGGCCTTCATTTCCCTGAAGTAATTTGCGCACTTTTTCAGCCAGAGTTTCGCTGTACGCCATAGTTTTCTCCTTAATCACTTTTACCAGGCAGGAATACCCCCTCAGAAACTGCTTTTTTCTGAAAAGGTTAAAAACGATGAAATTTGAAAAGAATCGAACGGAATTAAATGTGAACCCTAATCCCAGCAAGACATTGGATGGAGCAATGAGCAAGTAAACTGCAAATACAACAGATAACTGCACCATAGCAAAAACGTTATTTCGAATAATCGTTTAAGTATAGCAGTAGCTGAAGTTTCTACTTTAAGGAAGGGAAAAAATACGCCAAGAAATGAAAGGGCTGAAAAATATTACAGAAATATTTCTATTTTTACTAAAGATTGTGGTGACCTGAAACGGCCACCACAATCTTTACGCGTACCTCGGCAGGCAAAAACCGAGGGAATGACTTGTCTTAGTCGACAAACACCCGCGCGTTGCGGAACAAGCGCATCCAGCCGGAATCTTCTTTCCACTCATCTGGATGCCAGCTATTGCTGACAGCCCGAGCAACACGCTCAGGATGCGGCATCATAATAGTCACGCGGCCATCCTCAGAACTCAGGGAGGTAATACCATTTACCGAGCCGTTGGGGTTGGCCGGATAAGTTTGGGTAATTTCCCCTTTGTTATTCAGGTAGCGCATCGCGATAGTGCCGGAAGCTTCACACTTCTCCAGCGCCTGCTGGTCAGCAAACTCTACGCGCCCCTCACCATGAGCAACGGCAACCGGCATGTAAGTACCCGCCATACCTTTAAACAACACGGAAGGTGAGTCTTCAATGCCTACCAGTGCGAAGCGCGCTTCATATTGCTCAGAGAGGTTGCGTACAAAGCGCGGCCAGTGATCCGCACCTGGAATCAGCTCTTTGATCACAGAGAACATCTGGCAACCGTTACACACCCCCAAGCCGAAGGTATCGTTGCGATTGAAGAAGCCCTCAAACTGATCGCGGGCACGATCGTTAAACAGGATGGTTTTAGCCCACCCCTCACCGGCACCCAGTACGTCGCCGTAAGAGAAGCCACCACAGCCCACCAAACCTTTGAATTCATCCAACGCTACACGGCCAGATAGGATGTCACTCATATGTACGTCGACAGCGTTAAAGCCAGCTCGGTGGAAAGAGTGCGCCATTTCCACTTGGCTATTCACACCCTGCTCTCGCAGTACAGCAACTTTCGGGCGAACATCTTTAGCGATATAGGGTGCGCTGATATCGTCGTTGATATCGAAAGTGAGGTTTACTGTCAGGCCCGGGTCTTCTTTGGCAATTGCAGCAAATTCCTGCTCGGCGCACTCGGCGTTATCGCGCAGGGATTGGATACGGAAGCTGGTTTCCGACCAGATCTGCTGCAATTCAGCACGGGAGCGCTTGAAGATTTCAACACCGTTATTGGTGATGCACAGGTGTTCGTTATTGTTCAGGTAACCGATCTTGTGGGTGGGTACACCCACAGCGGCAAAGCGCTGTACCAGCATATCCGCTTCACAGGCGGGAACCTGCAATACCGCACCCAGCTCTTCACTGAACAGCGCCGCAATCGGGTCTTCACCCAGTTCGTAGATTTCCACATCCATACCCACGCGGCCGGCAAAGCCCATTTCCGCCAGGGTTGTAAATAGACCGCCGTCAGCGCGGTCGTGGTAGGCCATGATCAGGTCTTCATTCAGAGCCTGCTGTACCACCTCGAAGAAACCTTTCAGCTTCTTGGCATCGTCCAGGTCTGCGGGCTTGTCACCCAGCTCGTTGTATACCTGCGCCAGACAGGAGCCGCCCAAGCGATTTTTGCCGGCACCCAGATCGATAAACAGTAACTCACTCTCACCTTTATCGGTGCGCAGCTGCGGTGTCACTGTCTTGCGGACATCAGTTACCGGAGTAAAGGCAGAAATTACCAGAGACAGCGGTGCAGTAACCGATTTCTGCTCGCCCTCTTCCTCCCAGGCAGTGCGCATAGACATGGAGTCTTTGCCCACCGGGATGGTAATGCCCAATTCAGGACACAACTCCATACCCACCGCTTCTACGGTTCGATAAAGTTTTTCCTCTTCACCCGGATGGCCCGCTGCACACATCCAGTTAGCGGAGAGTTTGATATCGGACAGTTGCTTCACTGGGGTACAGGCGATATTGGTAATTGCCTCACCCACTGCCAGGCGGCCCGAGGCCGGTGCATCCAGCAATGCCACCGGGGTGCGCTCACCCATAGACATGGCTTCGCCGGCGTAGCTGTCATAGGCAACGGTAGTTACCGCGCAATCGGCCACCGGCACCTGCCAGGGACCGACCATCTGATCGCGGGAAACCTGACCGGTTACAGTGCGGTCACCGATAGTGATCAGGAAGCTCTTGCTAGCAACTGTGGGCAGGCGCAGCACCCGCTCAGCCGCTTCATTCAGGTCGATATCTACTGTGGAAAATGCCTTACTTTCCACCTGGCGAGTTTCTGCTTCACGGTGCATGCGCGGCGGCTTGCCGAACAACACCGACATCGGCAGGTCTACAGGCTTGGATTCAAACTTCTTGTCATTTAACAGCAAGTGCTTGTCTTCGGTAGCTTCACCGACAACGGCGTAAGGCGCGCGCTCACGCTCACAGATTTGCTCGAAGCGCTCCAGGTCTTCCGGCATAACCGCCAATACATAGCGTTCCTGGGATTCGTTACACCAGATTTCCAGCGGGCTCATACCCGGCTCATCACAGGGCACATTGCGCAGTTCAAAATTACCGCCGGTACCGCCATCTTTCACCAACTCGGGGAAAGCATTGGACAAACCGCCCGCACCCACATCGTGGATAAAGGCAATGGGGTTGCTCTCACCCAACTGCCAGCACTGGTCGATCACCTCTTGGCAGCGACGCTCGATTTCCGGGTTTTGGCGCTGTACTGAAGCGAAATCCAGATCTTCAGAGCTGGAGCCGCTGGCCATACTGGAGGCTGCACCACCACCGAGGCCAATCAACATCGCCGGGCCACCCAGCACTACCAGTTTGGCGCCAGGGGAAAACTCGGGCTTGTCTACATGCTCTTCGCGGATATTGCCGTAACCACCAGCCAACATGATCGGCTTGTGATAGCCGCGGCGCTCGCCATCGAAATTTTCTTCAAAGGTACGGAAGTAACCGCAGATATTCGGGCGGCCAAACTCATTGTTAAATGCTGCACCACCGATCGGGCCTTCGATCATAATATCCAGAGCGGTAACAATACGCTCAGGCTTGCCATAGTTGGCTTCCCAAGGCTGCTCCCAGCCGGGAATACGCAAGTTGGAAACCGTAAAACCGGTCAGGCCCACTTTTGGTTTGGAGCCACGGCCAACTGCACCTTCATCACGAATTTCACCACCGGCCCCGGTACCAGCACCGGAGAAAGGAGCAATCGCGGTAGGGTGATTGTGGGTTTCCACTTTCATCAGCAGATGAATGGCTTCAGTGCTGAAACCGTATTCCTTGCTGTCAGGATCCGGGTAGAAACGCCCCGCTTCGCTACCAGTAACGACGGCTGCATTATCCGCATAGGCGGACAACACATTGCCCCCCCCCTTCTGGTAGGTATTCTTGATCATGCCGAACAGGGAGTGCGGCATTTCTTCGCCGTCGATGGTCCAGGAGGCATTGAAGATCTTGTGGCGGCAGTGCTCGGAGTTTGCCTGGGCAAACATCATCAGCTCTACATCTGTGGGATTGCGCTCCAGCTCTTGAAAGCTGGTGAGCAGGTAATCAATCTCATCTTCGGCCAAGGCCAAGCCCAAGGTAACATTGGCATCTTCCAGAGCTTCGCGACCGCCCTCGAGAATATCCACACCGCGCAACGGGCGCGGCGCTTCTTCCACAAATAATTGCTCAGCTTGAGCAAAATCGGTGAATACCGCTTCAACCATACGATCGTGTAAGCGGGAGGCCAGCACAAGGCGTTCAGCTTCGGTTAACTCGACACCAGTAACGTAGTAGGCGATGCCACGCTCCAGGCGATGAACTTTGTTCAGGCCAGTGTTATGCGCAATATCAGTAGCCTTGGAAGACCAGGGAGAAATTGTGCCCGGACGCGGCACTACCAGGATCAACTCGCCTTTCGGCTCGTGTTTTTCCTCGGTTGGGCCGTATTGGAGCAACCGCTCCAGCAGGGCCATCTCCTGGTTATCCAGTGAGTCGCTGTCTGCAAAGTGAACGAACTCAGCGTAGAGATCGTCGATGGTTGGTTGCAGCGCGCGCAGTTGATTGAGCAGGTTTTTATGGCGGAATTTCGACAGTGCAGGAGCACCACGCAGAACTAACATTGCGGGAGATAGCCTCTTGTCTAAATGAGAAAGATTGCGCGAATGGGATTTCGCACAAGGCCCCGGAAATTTGAGAGGCGCAATTGTACCTGAAGCATCGCTACTCCAACACACCCGCCCGACACTTGGGTACACATGAACTAATTAGTAACCTGAATGTTCAAAAGACCAGCAAGCTTGGCTGTAAATAAACCAACTTTGTATCAAAGTCAGGTTCACCTACCTAAGTCTGTAATGCTTTGCAAGCGCGCAGATCACAGTGTTCAAAAGACAAACTGGGCAGATTGTCGTCAAATAATGTAAAATTGGCGGACTGCGTCAAATTTTGCCCTCGTATTTGAGAGCGAAATCGACATACAGGGCCTTAGGCACAACAGCAAAAAAACCAACGGACTAGCTAAAGGGGACAGCCTATGATGATGAAAAGCCGTATGCTGCGCTACGTCCGCCGTGTGTGCAAAGGGATCGCCCTGTCCTGCTGCGCCTCCCTGCTGGTTGCCAGTAAAGCACCGAATACGCTCGAGCGTGTCAAAGCCACCGGTGAATTGGTTGTCCTGTCACAAAACGGCCCCACCACTTATTACGAAGACGCCTCCGGCAACCCGACCGGCTTTGAATACGGCATGCTGCGTGCATTTGCTGAAGAGCTGGGGGTGAAATTGGTAATTCGCGACGTGCACGATCTGGACGAAATGTTCGATCAGCTGCGCGACCCAGAGGGTGGCGCGCACTTCGCAGCTGCCGGCCTCACGGTAACTCCAGAGCGTCGCGAACAAGTCCGCTTTACCCCATCCTATTTTGAAATTCGCCAGCAGGTTATCTACCGAGTTGGCGAACAGCGGCCGCGCAAAACTAGCGATCTCGAAGGAAAAAAGGTCGCCGTCATCGCGGGCAGCGCTCACGCAGAAGAAATGAAGAAACTCTCCACCCGCTATACTGAGTTGGATTGGGAGGAAGTCTCCGACGTGGACGCCATGGAATTGGTAGAGATGGTGCAGGAAGGAAAATACAATTATGCAATTGTCGATTCCAACGCCTATGCAGTTCACCGCGGCCTTTACCCAAACACTGCGGTTGCGTTCAACCTCACCCAGTTCCAGCCGGTTTCCTGGGCCTTCCCACAAAGTGATGACGACAGCCTCTATCGCAGTGCACGCCGCTTTATGTTGCGCGCCAATACCAATGGCATGATTGCCCAGTTGCGGGAAGAATTTTTCGGCCACGTCAGCGACCTAAATGTGGGCGGCGCCAAGGCCTTTGCCAAGCGCAGCCGCGAGCGCCTGCCCCAGTGGCGCGGCACCATGCAAAAGGTTGCCGACCAATATGACCTCGACTGGCACTTACTCGCGGCCCTCAGCTACCAGGAATCCTATTGGAATCCGCGTGCCCGCTCTCGCACCGGTGTACGCGGCCTGATGATGCTGACTCTGAACACCGCAAAAGATCTCGGTGTAAACCGCCTAAACCCCGAAGAGAGCATTGAGGGTGGTGCCCGCTATATCGTACAAATCCGCAACAAACTGCCGGATCGCATTCGCGAGCCCGACAGAACCTGGATGGCCCTGGCTGCCTACAACGTAGGCTATGGCCACCTTGAGGATGCCCGGGTACTGACAGAACGAATGGGCGGCAATCCAGATCTTTGGCCCGATGTGCGCGAACACCTGCCCCTTCTGGCCAAGCGTCAGTATTACAAGACCACCAAACACGGCTATGCCCGAGGCTGGGAGCCGGTGACTTATGTACAGAATATTCGCCACTATCAAGCCCTTCTGAGCTGGAGTAGCCGCATCGAGGAACAACGACTGGCCGCAGCCAATGATGAAAACGGTGGGATCCTTGCTGAGAACAGTGCAGTGAATTCCGAAGCCAGCGCCGCCCCCGCTCTCTAATCCCCCTCTAGGCCAGCTTAACCTGGCCGAAGAAAGCCCCAAATATCTCCACCTTAATCTATATTCATCTGGTCCCGATTGGAGTGCCTGAGCGATGGATAATCCAGATACGGTAAGAGAGATCGAGCAGTTTATTGACTACCTCGTGCAGGCCGGGGTGTACTGCAGAGAAGACGAACTGGAAAGTGTCTACCATCGGGAAATGCAGGTCTTCATACTAGACCCTTCGGACCGGGTCACAGTGGCAGACAAAACGGCCTTCATCAATATGTTTAAAGCCAAGCGTGACGCGGGTGAACTACCTCTCAACGACTGGAAAAAAATTCACCACATAGTGGCAAATGAAAACAGTGCTTTAGTAATCTTCTCGCGGAAAAATAATTTGGCTGGCCAGGAGCAACTGTTAAAACTGGCGATAGATTTGGTGTATGAAAATGGGCGCTGGCAGGTCACGCGGGAAGTTATATTCCTAGAGCCAGCACTTCCTGGTTCAAGCTAGAAATACTTCTTACTCTCGATTACCTTTAATCTGCTTCCCGAAAATCTGCCAGACGCCTCGAAAGATTTCTAGGTAAAAACTGCAAATCCTCAGGATCATCAATATCCGCAAGCACATCCAATTGCTGACACTGCATATCACATTCCTGTAATCGCTCCAGGGTTTGCTGGGCAACGACTTCAGTACTCCAACATATATCTTCAAACAAGCGAGAATGCAGATACTTCAATCCCAACAGGGTGTAGCCACCATCTTTTGCGGGATACATAACGGAGTCCGTATGCACTAGCGCCACAGCCGCGGCTCGGAGTCTTTCTGCATTTAATGCCGGGCAATCTGTCCCCATCAAAAAGAACCCCTGGCCAGCGGCGTAAGAACTTTTCGCAGCCTGCCACAAGCGCCGACCGAGATCACCTTCTGACTGGCTGTAAAGCTTTACTCCCCGAGGCAATTTGAACTCCTGCCAAAAAAGGTGCCGGGAGTTGGGCGCAGCATGCAGCTCGACAGGGCCCAGATCCGCCTTCACCGCTTCTGCCAATGTATCCTGTAATAACTGTAATGCGAGAGCGGCTGCGCCCTTCTCTCCCAAAGTAGGAATTAGCCGAGTTTTTGCATACCCTGGCAACGGAGCCTTAGCCATCACTACAAGACGCATGGGCGGCAATAGAAAACTACTCATAGCGCTTTGCCAAACTCTCTGCTGATACGCCCCGCCAGTAATCAAAACGCAATCGCCACATCAATAAAATAGTTCTCAATACGCCGTACTTTTCCCAGCGACGCCCTGAGGTTTCTACTTTTTCCCGAGAACAATAGGGCCAGTAATAACTGCGCAAACGACGACTCAGCTCAATATCTTCCATCAACGGCTGCGCAGGGAATCCACCGATAGCTTCGAACAAACCACGGCGCACAAAAATGGCCTGATCCCCTGTAGCAATACCACTAAAACGAGAGCGTAAATTAACTAGAGTCGCAATCAAAGGAAACCAAAAACTGTGTCCGACAATTTGAATATTAAAACGCCCCCAGTGGGCATTCTCCTTTTCGAGGTTTGCGATGGACTTGAGGGCATCTGCGGGTAGACGGCTATCGGCATGCAAAAACACTAACCACTGACCTTTAGCCATTAACGCACCGGCATTCATCTGAACCGCCCTACCCCGAGTGGCGTGGACCAGCCGCAAACCAGACTGCTCTAGAATCTCAACACTACCATCGGTACTACCGCCGTCTACGACAATAACTTCACAACCTTCCTGCACTTTCAAATGCTGCAAGTGCTCCAGTAAAGAGGATATTTGCTCCTTTTCATTTAATAGAGGGACTATCACACTGAATTGCATTAGTTGCGCCTCCAGCGGTTAAAAACCTCTAAGAAACGTAAAATAGCTGTTGGTGCGTGAGCACGTTTCCAATTGCCCGCAACAAATTTATTGGCTTCACTCATAGTGGGATAGATATGAATCGTTGAGAGAATCTTATTCAATCCCAGCCCATATTTCATAGCCAAAATAAACTCCGTAATTAATTCCGCTGCATTCTCACCGACAATGGAAACACCGAGTATTTTATCTTTCCCCGGCACCGTAAGTACTTTCACAAAACCTCGACGCGCGCCATCGACAATCGCTCGATCTAAATGTTCGAGATCGTAGCGGGTTATCTCGTACTTAACATTCTGTTTACGAGCAGCCTCCTCAGAAAGGCCAACACTGGCCACCTCAGGATCAACAAATACAGCACTGGGAACTAATGAATAATCTACGGCAAATTTTTTGAGATCACCAAAAAGTGCATTCACCGCCGCATACCAGGCCTGGTGGGAGGCCATATGGGTAAATTGATAAGGTCCAGCAACATCTCCAGCAGCAAGAATATGGGGATAGGTTGTACGCAGGCATCCATCCAATTGAAGCCTGCCACTTTCCTGCAAGCCCAAGTTTTCAAGCCCAAGACCTGCCAATTTCGCTTTTCTACCCAGCGCCAGAATTACTTCATCAAACTCCAACCTAACCTTATTGCCCTTATTCTGAACAATTAGGGTTCCACCGTTTCGTTCAGGACTACCCTCAAATTCAACGGCTTCATGATCTGTTAATATTTCTACACCATCGCGGGTGAGCGCCTCAGTTACGGCTGCGGTTACTTCCGTATCAAGCTCCGGTAATATAGTATCGGATCTCTCTACCAAGACGACTTGCGAACCGAGCCGGACCAATGCTTGTGCCAGCTCACAACCTATTGCCCCGCCACCTAATAACACCAGTCGGCGGGGCGGAGCTTGTAGCTGGGTAAAGCGATCCCACAAGGTATCGCTTGTGAGGTAATTCACTTGATCGAGTCCGGGAAACGGCGGGGCACTCGGCTCAGCGCCGGTAGCCAATACAATAGCTCTCGCCGTCAGTATTTGCTCTCCCCCATCGTTTAGACAGGTCTTCACCGTCCAGGGGTCTACCAACTCTGCGGTTCCCTGTAGTACTTCAACCCCAAGCTCGGTATAGCGCTCAACACTGTCGTTGGGTTCGATTGCTTGAATAGATTCTCTGACATGCTGCATAACCCGGGGAAAATCAATTACGGGCTCTTGAAGAATAACGCCAAACTCACTTGCACATCGCGCCCTATGGGCCTGCCGCGCGCACATAATCAATGCTTTGCTGGGTACACAACCGGTATTGAGACAATCACCACCCATTTTACCCGCTTCGATCAGAGTAACTTTTGCTTTGACCGCCGCAGAGATATAAGCCGTGACCAAGCCCGCCGCACCACCACCAATAACAATTAAGTTACGATCAAATTTCTTAGGTTTCTGCATAAATCGATCACCCGGCCTGACGCCTGCGCTTAAGCCAGTTGAGCGCATATTTTGCAATTAAGGGAAACACACCCAATAGAACAAAAGACAATAATAGTGGCAAAGATAAAATATCCTTGAGATTTTCCACTCTCATCAACTGGGTGCCGGCATTTACGTAAACTATCGTACCCGCCAACATTCCGAGCTGACTAACCCAGTAGAAAGTCCAGGCTTTAATATGGGTGAGCCCCATCAGGATATTAATTAGAAAAAAAGGGAAAGCCGGCACCAATCGCAGCGCAAAAAGGTAAAATGCCCCCTCCCGCTCAATCCCCTTATTGACGACTTGAAGCCGCTCTGAGAAACGCCCCTGAATATAGTCCCGGAATAAATATCGAGCCATTAAAAAGGCCAGGGTAGCACCGATACTGGAAGCAAAAGAAACGATTACAGTACCCCAGAAAAGACCGAACAATGCGCCGGCTGCAATAGTTAGAATTGCTGCCCCGGGAAGTGATAAGCCAGTCACCAAAATATAGAAGACCAGAAACAAAAACCCGACTAAAAGCGGCGACGACATCTGCCAGCGTTTAAAGTCCTCCGCTCCATCCTTTAACTTTTCCAGGCTCAACCAATGGTGTAGGTCAAGCAAGTAGAAAGCCACCACCAATACGACAATAGCGGCTACCAGCAGGATTTTTTTACTCATCGTTTTCAGGTTCCATCTGCCTTAACAGAAAGCTAGAGAGCCCCACCACAACTACTTCCCTGCCCGGCTGTACAACCGTAACAGTGATCTGCAACGCAAATTGCCGCCCCCTTCAGATCTATCTCGATTAAATCTCGCAAATGTAATCGACCGGGAATAGGCATGTTGAGTTGTTGGTTAAAATCGCAATCAAATAGATTTCCCTGCCAATCGACGCTAACCAAGCTACGACACATAACATCAGCGAGATTATCCGCACTGTAACTGTCTTTGAGTAGCGCCATATAATCGTGAAACTGCCCCTTAGAAATCAGCATCGAACCAAAACGCTTGATTGGCATATTGGTGAGAGCGAACAAATGATTAAATTTAATGGAGAAGTGGTTCGCCAACTCTCTTCGGTAGTCCGCCTCCAAAGCACTTTGCTCCGGGGGTAAAAAGGGTCCCTGGGGGTTATAGACCAAGTTGAGCTCTAAGCCACTGCCGGGCTTGCCATAGCCCAATGCATTTAATTTTTGTAACGCCGCAATGCTCTTATCGAATACCCCTTTACCTCGTTGCTTATCGACATTATCGATTGAGTAACACGGCAGGGAGGCAACGACCTCAACCTGGTTTTCAGCGAGGAATTCAGCAGTATCTTCCTGGCCCGGCTCAAAAAGAACTGTCAGGTTACAGCGATCTATTACATGTACTCCGCGCTCTCGCGCCCCTCTTACAAGGGATCGAAAACCCCAGTGCAATTCCGGGGCCCCACCAGTCACATCCAGCACACGGGGTTTACGGACCGTAAGAACTTCCAATAACAGCGCCAAATTGTCGTCCGACATCATCTCGGTTCGATTAGGCCCAGCATTGACGTGGCAGTGTAAACAGCGCTGATTACAACGGTAGCCAATATTGACCTGCAAGGTCTCAATGGCCCCTCGGTGCAGGGAGGGGAAATCCGATAGCTCCAGCAGGGGTAAGGTCTCACGCATCGATATCACTGCTCCATTTCTTCAAGCTCTGGTTCTGTCGGAGCAAGCAGTGGTTTTATTACAGCTTGTGTTTCCTCAGGCATAGCTTCGAGGGGAGTCACCAGACCGCTCAACAGTGCTGTATGAGCGGAGGACTCCGGTTGCTCAGCGCCTAAAATACGTATGGCTTCCATCGCAATCTGCTGCGCGCGCGTAGCATTTTGTTGAAGATTCGCAATTGCTACCTCTGCGGTTACCGCCTCCTCACGAGGGTGCCAACAATCATAGTCAGTAGCCATAGCCAGCGTGGCGTAGGCAATTTGTGCCTCCCGGGCCAACTTGGCCTCAGGCATATTGGTCATGCCGATAACCGACGCCCCCATACTGCGATACCAGTGGGACTCGGCACGGGTGGAAAACTGTGGGCCCTCGATACAGATATAACTGCCGCCTCGGTGTAACTCAATTGGCTGCTCTGCCTGGGTCAGCGTGAAAGCACGCGCCAAACTATCAGCGACAGCAGAGCATACTGGATCGGCCATGGACACATGGGCAACCGCGCCATCTCCAAAAAAGGTACTCTGCCGCCGGCGAGTCATATCAATGAACTGATCGGGGATTAACATATCCAGCGGCCGTACCTCTTCCTGTAGGGAGCCCACAGCCGAGAGAGACAGGATGTAGCGCACGCCGAGCTGGCGCAGGGCATGGATATTTGCCCGATAAGGCACTTGGGAGGGGATCAGGTGATGATTGCGACCATGACGGGCCAGGAAAGCTACTGGTACACCTGCGAGCTTACCGCAGACAATGGCGTCCGAAGTCCTGCCAAAGGGAGTGTCGATATGGACCTCCTCCACCTCAGTCAGCCCCGGCATATCGTAAAGGCCACTTCCTCCAATCACCCCAATCAATGCCCTGGTCATATTCGCTCCTAAACAATTGGTTTTCGGCAGTATAGGAGTGGGGGCAAGTCGTGTATATCACCAGCTACGAGAAAGGAAAATTAGAAAAGCAGTGGCATCTATATTACCTATACCCCTGGCCGCTAAAATTTGACAGGTAAGCTAGAGTTACTCTTCAGAATTTAGATCAATAGGACGCCACGATTTACAGCTTACGATAATGAATTTTTATTCGCCACATTAAGAGCTGACAGTTAATAATCATCGACACAGAAAAGGCAATATTCTCCTAGCAAAACCCAGAAAATCCTTTTCTTAATTGATAGATATGAAATTGAATTTTAAAGAGGCCACTACAGCTCAGCCCGACACTATGTAGCAACATAAATAAGGGAGTAAAAAACTCCCTTATTTTTACTCCAATAAAAATAACCGCATCGCACCCTAGTTCTTTTGGCTACATCAAAGGCCCAGCAAAAGATCTCGGCAGCGTCTGACGATTGCCATCATAGAGATATGAAAGCATATCCAGATCCCCAGCACTGGGATTCCAGGTAGAACTATTCACCTGATTGGCCGATATTTTACAGCCTCCCTCACGAGTGTTTTTAACAATCCCCAGTGCCCTTGCCTGGTCGTCATACATCATGATGGAGTTTCCATCAAAAGCAGAATTGTGTGTTAAAAACCTGGTGAGGGTTTGCACCCGAGTTTGCTGCTGCAGGGAGTCCAGTGTGTTCTTCACTGACAGAGGGGCGTCGGCACGCATGTGTTCGTGGGCCAAACCCAGTGTATGACCGATTTCATGGGGAAGGGAGGCAATCGCTGCTCTATTAGTTTTCCAATCTACACCACAATATTGATCGGTTTTATTGGTAAACCCTACCGTCGCACTACTGCGGTCGTCCTTAATTGTAACCACTCCACGGCCTGCCGCTCCAACCTGCAGGAACTTAATCGCTGCAAATCTGAACTTTCGATAAATGCAAATTTCCCAATGAGACATAGCCTTTTTTACCGAATTAACATAACCGGAATCTAAATTGGAGGGCACATAATATTTCACCACACCATTCGGCCAAACCCCACCTACCTCTTCATTCCTATCCAAAGAAAATCCACCAAAGTCTATCTTATAGGATATTTTTCGAATATTTTTATCTATAGCTAGCCCCATGCTGACGCACCTCCTGAAAAGTTATTTTCGCTGCCATAACGAGAACCAACACTGCCGCACCAAATTCGGCAAGTCAAAATTCACCCGACAGAAATAGAAAACAAAAAGAGGGAAGAGATCACAAAAAACCTTTCCCAAACACCAAAACCAAAATCGATTCCTGTAATAAAAAATATTCAAATATTTTCAGCAAGCAACCAAAAGAACTAGGAACCACAAGAAAAGCCTTACAAAACGCAGACTTACGTGACCTATAGATAGAAGTACAAAAATGAAGAGAGAATGAAAATCAACTTTCAGCGATAAAAAGAAAACTTAACAACAGATAAAACTGTAAACACCATGAAAATGTAAAGATAGGTAAAACTATTTACTGGGGGAGCCCAGCGCAACTCTGCCTAATCTGACCCGACTTTATACAACCATAAAAAAAGCCACCCAATGGGTGGCTTTTTTGAAAACTAAAAGTTGGCAATTACTTACCAGCCAGTAATTTCCTTCAGAGCGTCGCCGATCTGAGCCAGGGAGCGCACGGTTTTAACACCAGCGTCTTCCAGAGCAGCAAATTTCTCATCGGCGGTGCCTTTACCACCAGAGATGATCGCGCCCGCGTGACCCATACGCTTGCCGGGAGGAGCAGTTACACCAGCGATGTAGGAAACTACAGGCTTGGTAACATTTTCCTTGATGTAAGCAGCTGCCTCTTCTTCAGCAGTGCCACCGATCTCACCGATCATAACGATTGCTTCGGTCTGCGGATCGTTCTGGAACATTTCCAGGATATCGATGAAGTTGGAACCCGGGATGGGGTCGCCACCGATGCCCACACAGGTGGACTGGCCGAAGCCGTAGTCGGTGGTTTGCTTAACCGCTTCATAGGTCAGGGTACCGGAACGGGAAACGATGCCCACTTTACCCGGCTTGTGGATGTGACCTGGCATAATACCGATCTTGCACTCACCCGGAGTGATAACACCCGGGCAGTTCGGGCCGATCAGGCGCACGCCCAGCTCGTCGCACTTCACTTTAGCGTCGAGCATATCCAGAGTCGGAATACCTTCGGTGATACAAACAATCAGCTTGATACCAGCGTTGGCCGCTTCCAGGATGGAATCCTTACAGAAAGGCGCAGGTACGTAGATTACGGAAGCTTCAGCGCCGGTCTTCTCTACCGCTTCTTTAACGGTGTCGAATACTGGCAGGCCCAGGTGAGTCTGGCCGCCTTTACCCGGAGTTACACCACCAACCATCTTGGTGCCGTAAGCAATCGCTTGCTCGGAGTGGAAAGTACCCTGGGAGCCGGTGAAGCCCTGGCAGATTACTTTAGTGTCTTTGTTAATCAATACTGACATGATTATTTACCCTCCGCAGCTTTAACCACTTGCTGAGCCGCATCGGTCAGACTGGTAGCCGCGATAATGTTCAGGCCACTGTCGCTCAGAACCTTGGCGCCCAGATCTGCGTTGTTACCTTCCAGGCGTACAACAACCGGTACTTTAACGCCAACTTCTTTTACTGCGCCCACAACGCCTTCGGCGATCATGTCACAGCGAACGATACCACCGAAGATGTTGATCAGTACGGCTTTTACGTTCTCGTCAGACAGGATGATCTTGAACGCTTCAACAACGCGCTCTTTGGTCGCGCCGCCGCCAACGTCCAGGAAGTTAGCTGGCTTGCCGCCGTGCAGGTTTACGATGTCCATGGTACCCATGGCCAGACCAGCACCGTTTACCATGCAGCCGATGTTGCCGTCGAGAGCTACGTAGTTCAGGTCGAACTTGGCAGCGTGCGCTTCACGGGAATCTTCCTGGGAAGGATCGTGCATTTCGCGCAGGTCAGCGTGGCGGTACAGCGCGTTGCTGTCGATTACCACTTTGGCGTCCAGGCAGTGCAGGTTGCCTTCGGTGGTGATTACCAGCGGGTTGATTTCCAGCAGGGCCAGATCTTTTTCCTGGAACATTTTTGCCAGGCCGAGGAAGATCTTGGTGAACTGCTTAACCTGAGTCGGGTTCAGGCCCAGTTTGAAAGCCAGCTCGCGCGCTTGGTAAGGCTGAGCGCCTACCAGTGGATCGATGGTGGCTTTCAGGATTTTTTCTGGGGTCTCTTCCGCTACTTTCTCGATCTCAACGCCGCCTTCGGTGGAAGCCATGAAAACGATACGACGGGTGGAGCGGTCAACAACGGCGCCAAGGTACAGTTCTTGGTCGATGTCAGTGCAGCTTTCAACCAGGATACGGGAAACCGGCTGGCCATTTTCGTCTGTTTGATAAGTTACCAGACGCTCGCCCAGCCACTTCTTGGCAAACTCTTCAATCTCTGCCTTGGAATCTACCAGCTTTACACCGCCAGCCTTACCGCGGCCACCAGCGTGTACCTGGGCCTTTACTACCCACTTATCACCGCCAATTTCGTCAGCCGCTGCTGCTGCCGCTGCCGGGGTTTCCGCTGCAATGCCTTTGGAAACCGGCAATCCGTATTCCGCAAACAGTTGTTTGCCCTGATACTCATGCAAGTTCATAGTCAATACCAATTCACATATAAAATGTGTTTACTAATTGCAGATCACTCTGCACCTGAAAGAGAAATTTAAAATTTCCGTCGTTGCAAATTTCAAATTCCACAAATGAAACCGGGGCGCTAATTAATCAATAATTAGTGCCCCGAAATCGAAAAATATTCTTACTTGCGCTTCTTGCGATTTACGGTGTGAATCGCATGGCCGTTCACGCCCAGCGCCGCTTCTTTCACAGTTTCGGAAAGAGTCGGGTGCGCAAATACCGTCATACCGATGTCTTCAGCACTGGAGCCGAATTCCATCGCGATCGCCACTTGCTGAACCAAGTCTGCGGCAGACGGGCCAACAATATGGGCACCCAGTACGCGGTCAGTTTCCGCGTGAGCAATGATTTTCACAAAGCCCTGGGTATCGTTGGCGGCCATAGCGCGGCCGTTGATAGCAAACGGGAAGCTGCCTACGTTGTAGGGCTCGCCATCGGCCTTCACCTGCTCTTCGGTGCGACCAACCGCAGCGATTTCCGGGTGAGTGTAAATAACGTTGGGGATCACGTCGTAGTTCATCATCGGCTTCTGGCCAGCAATGCGCTCGGCAACCACAACACCTTCTTCTGAGGCCTTGTGTGCCAGCATTGGGCCGCGTACCACGTCACCAATCGCCCATACGCCCGGTGCAGAAGTCATGCACAGGTCGTTGACATAGATGAATCCACGCTCGTCCATCTTCACACCGGCATCTTCAGACAGAAGGCCTTCGGTGTAAGGGCGACGACCAACGCAAACGATCAGCTTGTCGAAAGTTTCCTGGTGCTCTTTACCATCTTTGTCCTGGTAAGTAACAACCACTTCTTCGCCTTTCACTTCGGAGCCGGTTACGCGGCAAGCGAGGCGGATATCCAGGCCCTGCTTCTTGAAGATCTTCTGGGACTCTTTGGCAACCTGTTGGTCCATGATCGCCAGGAACTTGTCCATCGCTTCAAGAACAACCACTTCGGAGCCCAGGCGGTTCCATACAGAACCCAGCTCCAGACCGATAACACCGGCACCGATAACACCCAAACGCTTTGGAGTTTCAGTGAATTCCAGAGCACCAGTGGAATCGACAATAATTTTGTTGTCTACCGGAGCGGGCGGAATATTTACCGGTACAGAACCGGAAGCCAGAATGACGTTTTCAGCTTCGTAGACGGTGCTGTTGCCTTCGTCGTCGGTTACTTCCACTTTCTTGTTCGCCAGCAATTTGCCGGTGCCGAAAATGGAGGTTACTTTATTGGCGGTGAACAGACCTGCTACACCACCGGTCAGCTTCTTAACGATCTCGCCTTTGCGCTCGATCATCTTGCTCACATCCATTTTGACCTTGCCGACTTCAATGCCGTGCACGTCGAGAGCATCTTTGGCTTCGTGGTATTTCCAGGAGCTGTCCAGCAGTGCCTTGGAAGGAATACAGCCAACGTTCAGGCAGGTACCGCCATTTACGTATTTACCTTCCTTGTTTTTCCACTTTTCGATACAAGCCGTTTTCAAGCCCAACTGAGCGGCACGGATGGCAGCGACATAACCACCAGGACCGGAGCCAATTACGATTACGTCAAATTTTTCGGACATGATCAGTTCCAGATATTTCTAATGCAGTGTGATCGAGGGGGCCCGCAGGCCCCAAGATTTATTGTTTAAACTTCGAGCAAGATACGCGCTGGATCTTCGATCATTTCCTTGATCGCTACCAGGAAGCCAACTGCTTCCTTACCGTCGATCAGACGGTGGTCATAGGACAGCGCCAGGTACATCATCGGCAGGATTTCCACCTTGCCATTTACCGCCATCGGGCGCTCCTGGATTTTGTGCATACCCAGAATTGCAGTTTGCGGTGGGTTCAAAATCGGAGTGGACAGCAGGGAACCGAATACACCACCGTTGGTGATGGTGAAGGTACCGCCAGTCATCTCTTCGATAGACAGTTTGCCATCGCGGGCGCGAACACCCAGATCGCGGATATTGTTTTCCATATCCGCCAGGCCCATGTTCTCCGCATTGCGCAGAATCGGCACAACCAGGCCTTTCGGCGAGGAAACCGCTACACCGATATCCTGGTAACCGTGGTAAACGATATCGTTGCCGTCGATAGACGCATTCACTGCGGTGTAGCGCTTCAGCGCTTCTACTGCAGCTTTTACGAAGAAGCCCATAAAGCCCAGGCGAGTGCCGTTGTGGGTCTTCTCGAACAGGTCTTTATAGTTCTTGCGCAGGTCCATAATCGGCTTCATGTTCACCTCGTTAAAGGTGGTGAGCATGGCGGTGGACTGGGAAGCATCCAGCAGGCGCTCAGCGATACGCTTGCGCATACGGGTCATGGGAACACGCTTCTCTACGCGCTCACCCGGAGCAACCGCAACTTCAGCAACAGCGGCGGCAGGTGCAGCAGCGGCAGCCGGCGCAGTGCCCGCTTTCATTACGTCTTCCTTAAGAACGCGGCCACCCTTGCCAGTGCCTTCAACACCGGCCAGGTCTACGCCCTTCTCAGCAGCCATTTTCTTGGCAGATGGCATAGCAATTTTGTCGCCAGCCGCAGGAGCTGCGGCTTCGGCAGCCGGAGCTTCTGCTTTTTCTTCCGCCGGGGCAGCAGCTGCGCCAGCGCCCGCTTCAAACTTGGCAATCACTTCATTGGAGAGAACGGTATCGCCCTCACCCTTGATGATTTCAGTCAGGGCACCATCGGCAGGTGCAACAACTTCCAGCACAACTTTATCGGTTTCGATATCCACGATCAGTTCATCGCGGGACACAGCTTCACCAGGTTGTTTATGCCAGGTGGCGACAGTTCCGTCCTGAACTGATTCAGGGAAAGTTGGCGCTTTAATCTCGATCGTCATTTTTTCTGTTTCCTGAGATTGACTCTTCACTTATTACTGCCGCCGGTTATTTGACGGTCAGCGCCTCGTTGATGAACTTATTCTGTTCTTCAAGGTGCGTGGACATATAGCCCGCCGCAGGTGCTGCGGATGGGGCGCGGCCCACATATTCCAGATCCAGCTTCGGATGGGTTTCCGACAACAGGCGACGCAAGTGGTGCTGGCTGGAGTACCAGGCGCCCTGGTTCATGGGCTCCTCCTGACACCAGGCAACACTCTTGATCTTCTTGAATGCGGAAACCGCTTCCACAAACTCTTCGTCCGGGAATGGGTACAGCTGCTCGATTCGCACGAACGCCACATCTTCCTGTTCGCGCTCCATACGGGCTTCCAGCAGGTGGTAGTAAACCTTGCCGGAACACAGAACCACACGCTTCACTTTGTCTGGATCTACGCCCTGGTCCTGGATCACGTTGTGGAAGCGACCTTCTGCCAGCTCTTCCAGGCTGGAAGTGGCCAGCTTGTGACGCAGAATCCACTTTGGACTCATAATCACCAGAGGACGGCGCATGGGGCGCACCGCCTGGCGACGCAGCAGATGGAAGATCTGTGCCGGGGTAGTGGCGTTACACACCTGGATATTGTGCTCCGCACACAGCTGCATAAAGCGCTCAAGGCGTGCAGAGGAGTGCTCTGGGCCCTGGCCTTCATAGCCGTGCGGCAACAGCATTACCAGGCCGCACATACGGCCCCACTTATGCTCACCGGAAGTGATGAACTGGTCGATCACAACCTGGGCACCGTTGGCGAAGTCACCAAACTGGGCTTCCCACACCACCAGGGACTTTGGTGTTGTGGTGGCGTAGCCGTATTCAAACGCCAACACCGCCTCTTCGGACAGCAGCGAGTCGTAGATATAGAAAGGCGGCTGGTCTTCAAACATATGCTGCAAAGGCACATAGCTCTGACCGTCTTTCTGGCTGTGAACCACCGCGTGACGGTGGGAGAAGGTACCGCGACCCACGTCTTCACCGGTAAAGCGGACCATAAAGCCCTCTTCCAGCAGAGTGCCGTAAGCCAAAGTTTCCGCCATGCCCCAGTTCAGAGGCAGGGCGCCACCGGCCATTTTGCGGCGGTCTTCATAAATTTTGGAGACCTGGCGCTGCATTACCACGCCATCGGGCACGTTGGTCATGCGAGTAGCGACATCCTGCAGCTTCGGCAGCGCATAGCCGGTATCTGCAGGCACCTGCCAGTCGTGGCCCAGGTAGGGGCTCCAGTCAACAAACATGGAGGAGTCCGGCTTCTTCACAAGACCGGTAGCAACGTCTTCACCGGCATCCAGTTTGTCGCGGTAGTCGTTGGCCAGCTTGTCTGCGGCAACCTTGTCCAGGATGCCCTCGCCCACCAGCTTCTCGGAATAGAGCGTGCGGGTAGTCTTGTGCTTGCGGATAGTCTGGTACATCAGCGGCTGGGTACCAGAGGGGTCATCGGTCTCGTTGTGGCCGCGACGACGGTAGCAGACCAGGTCGATAACGATATCTTTCTTAAATTCGTAGCGGTAGTCCACCGCCAGCAGCGCGGCCAATACGACCATTTCCGGATCGTCGCCATTCACGTGCAGCACCGGCGCATCGATCATCTTAGCGGGATCGGTGGAGTACTCGGTGGAGCGGGCATCTTCACGCTTGCTGGTGGTAAAGCCCACCTGGTTGTTCAGTACGATGTGCACAGTACCGCCGGTGTAGTAACCGCGGGTCTGGGACATCTGCAGGGTTTCCTGCACCACACCCTGGCCGGCAAAAGCCGCGTCACCATGGATGTTGATCGGCATTACTTTCTCACCGGTCGCATCTTTGCGGCGATCCTGGCGGGCGCGCACGGAACCCACTACCACGGGCGCACTGATTTCCAGGTGCGACGGGTTAAAGGCCAGGGCCAGATGCACTTCACCACCGGGAGTCATCACGTTAGAGGAGAAGCCCTGGTGGTATTTCACGTCACCGGAAGTATCGAGGGTCTTCTTGCCTTCAAACTCCTGGAACAGATCCGCAGGGTTTTTACCGAGGATATTGACCAGGGTATTCAGGCGGCCGCGGTGGGCCATACCGATCACCACTTCCTTCACCCCGTAGGTGCCGGAGCGACGGATCAGAGCGTCCATCATCGGGATCAGGCTCTCACCACCCTCTACACCGAAGCGCTTGGTGCCGGGGTACTTGGAGTCCAGGTGGCGCTCCAGGCCTTCAGCGGCGGAAAGGCGCTGCAGGATTTCAATCTGGATGTCGGTGCCGAAGTTGGCTTTAGACTGGCTGCGCTCAAGGCGCTGCTGGAACCACTGCTGCTCTTCCAGGTTGGAGAGATGCATGATCTCCGCACCCAGATTGCCACAGTAGGTATTCTCCAAACCCTCGACGATTTCACGCAGGGTCGCCTCTTCTTTACCGAGGAACAGGCTACCGGTATTGAAGGTGGTATCGAAATCACCCTCAGTCAGGCCGTGGTAGCTCAGTTGCAGGTCGGGCACTTGTTCGCGAGCCATCAAGCCCAGGGGGTCGAGGGTCGCTTTTTTATGGCCGCGATGGCGGTAGGAATCGATCAGTTGCAGAACTTTAATCTGCTTGCGCTCGTGCTCAATATTGGCAGAGCCGGCCGCACCGGGAGCGGCCACCGGACGCGCGCGGTGTTTGCTGAGCAGCTCAAAGTGCTGGCGAACAGCGGCGTGGGAAACATCGCTGCTGCCCTCAACGCGGGGGAGGCTATCGAAATAATTGCGCCACTCCTCGGGGACACCGTTGGGGTCGTGCAGATAGGTCTCGTAAAGCTCCTCCACGTAGGCAGCATTGCCCCCGGAGATATGGGAGCTACGCCACAGCTGCTCCATGGTACTTTCGTGCATGTTGATGCCTACCTCAATTGCAGTGTGCTTATCTTCTCTTGAGCCACTGCGCTTTCCTTTCACTCACAAAAGGGGAGGCGCACAAAGCCACCTCCCCTTTTCAGTTTTTTACCGGTTAGAACCGGCTTTTTGTCGTTTGCTTGGCGCCCTACCTGGCACCGGGTTCGCAGAGCGCGAACCCCAGCGGGCCGATAACCGGCCGCAGCATCCCCTACACGGCGCGGGTCAGCAGCATATTGCGGATATGGCCGATCGCGCGCGTCGGATTCAGTCCTTTCGGGCAAACATTGACACAGTTTTGAATACCGTGACAACGGAATACGCTGAAGGGGTCATCCAGATTTGACAGGCGCTCATCAGTAGCCAGGTCGCGGCTATCTGCCAGGAAGCGGTAAGCCTGCAACAAACCAGCTGGGCCGATAAACTTGTCCGGATTCCACCAGAAAGACGGACAGGAAGTGGAACAGCAGGCGCACAGGATACACTCGTACAGACCGTCAAGCTTTTCGCGATCTTCCGGAGACTGCAGACGCTCGATGGCCGGAGCCGGGGTATCGTTTTGCAGGTACGGTTCAATCTTCTTGTACTGCTCGTAGAACTGCTCCATATCCACAACCAGGTCGCGGATAACAGGCAGGCCCGGCAGCGGACGCAGAACCAGTTTACCCTTGGGGGCAGCTTCAGACAGTGGCGTAGTGCACGCCAGACCATTGCGACCGGAAATGTTCATACCGTCGGAGCCACAAACGCCCTCACGGCAGGAACGACGGAAAGACAAGGTCTGGTCTTCGGCTTTCAGCAGTTCCAGAACGTCCAACACCATCAGGTCCTTGCCCTTGGTGTCCAGTTCATAGTCCTGCATATAAGGCGCTTTGTCGGTTTCCGGGTTGTAACGGTAAATGCTTACTTTCAACATACTCTATTCCGCTCCCGAATCAGTAAGTCCGAGCTTTCGGTTCAAAGGCTTCCATAGTGTTAGGCGCGAAGTTTACTGCACGCTTGCCAACACGTTTTTCCGCGGGGAAATACATAGAGTGGCACAGCCAGTTTTCATCATCGCGCTCCTGGAAGTCCTCACGGGCGTGAGCACCGCGGCTCTCAGTACGGGTCTCTGCAGCAACTGCAGTGGCCTCGGCAACTTCCAGTAAGTTTTGCAGCTCCAGCGCTTCAACACGGGCGGTGTTAAACGCGCGGCTCTTGTCTTCGAGGCGCACATTTTCAATACGCTCGCGCAGATCTGCAAGCTTCTTCACACCTTCGGCCATAAAGTCGCCGCGACGGAATACGCCGAAGTGGTTCTGCATCACGCCCTGCAGCTCTTTGCGCAGGTCGGCAGCCTTCTCACCCTTCTCATTGGTTTCCAGGTGATTCAAGCGAGCCATAGCGGCTTCGAGATCAGACTCGGAAGCTTCGCGGTGCTCGATACCTTCGCGCAGGGACTTCTCAATAAACAGGCCGGAAGCGCGACCGAATACCACCAGGTCCAGCAGGGAGTTACCGCCTAAGCGGTTGGCTCCGTGTACGGACACACAGGCAACTTCGCCACAGGCGTAGAAGCCATCAACAATCTGGTCGTTACCCGCAGCGTCCTGGGTCAGAGCCTGACCGTGAACGTTGGTGGGAATACCACCCATCATATAGTGACAGGTAGGTACTACCGGGATCGGCACCTTAACTGGGTCGGCATGGGCGAAGGTCTTGGACAGCTCACAGATACCGGGCAGACGGCTGTTGAGCAGCTCTTCACCCAGGTGATCAAGCTTCAGGAATACGTGATCGCCTTCCGGGCCACAGCCGCGGCCGTCGAGAATCTCGAGAACCATAGAGCGAGCCACAACGTCGCGGGAAGCGAGGTCTTTGGCGTTGGGCGCATAGCGCTCCATAAAACGCTCACCATCTTTATTGATCAGGTAGCCACCCTCACCGCGACAACCTTCGGTCACGAGTACACCGGCACCGTAAATGCCAGTGGGGTGGAACTGCCACATCTCAATATCCTGGACCGGCATGCCAGCACGCAGGGCCATACCGACACCGTCACCGGTATTGATGTGTGCGTTGGTGGTGGAAGCGAAGATACGACCGGCACCGCCGGTAGCGAATACAGTCGCTTTGGATTTGATATAAACCACTTCGCCATCTTCGATGCACATGGCGATCACACCCACAACAGCACCGTCCTGGTTCTTCACCAGGTCAATCGCAAACCATTCATTCAGGAATTCGGTTTTGTGCTTAACGTTGTTTTGATAGAGGGTGTGTAGCAGTGCATGGCCGGTACGGTCAGCAGCAGCACAAGTACGTGCAGCCTGGCCACCGCGGCCGAAATCTTTAGACTGACCGCCAAAGGGGCGCTGATAAATACGACCTTCCTCAGTACGGGAGAAAGGCAGGCCCATGTGCTCCAACTCAAATACCGCTTCGGGACCTACGGAACACATATATTCAATAGCGTCCTGGTCACCGATATAGTCGGAACCCTTAACGGTATCGTACATGTGCCAGCGCCAATCGTCGTTGGGATCTGAACTGGCAATTGCACAGGTAATGCCACCCTGGGCAGATACTGTGTGAGAACGAGTCGGGAATACCTTGGTAATAACCGCAGTTTTATAGCCGGACTGGGCCATCTGCAGGGCAGCGCGCATACCGGCACCGCCTCCACCAATTACAATCCCGTCAAATGAAATAGTACGCATGTTCGCCATTGCTTATACACCCCAAAGAATTTCAATGCCCCACACCGCGTACAACACGGCAACGGCAGCCAGAATCACTTCTACGAACAAGCGCAGAACAGTGGCTTTACCGCCCATCATCCGGTTGGTGATGTAGTCAGTTACCACGGACCAGAGGCCAATCCAGGCGTGAATAATGGTGGACAGCAAGGCAACCAGGCTGAAAACACGCATCCAGCGCTGGGCGAACAGTTCGGACCAGGCCTGGTAGCCGAAGTCTTTACTAAAAAAGATAAAACCCACTATAAAGAGGGTATAGGCGAGCAATATTACCGCAGTGACTCTCTGGTAGAGCCAATCGAAAGTACCGCTACGGCCAAAGCTTGTTACTGTTTTTACCACAACCATACTCCCGCCAGAAGAATAAGGATTACAGCCAGCACCAGCACTGACACAGCGCTGCGACGGCCGCCTTCGAGACTTTCACCTACTCCCATATCCATAAACAGATGACGAACACCTGCCAGAATGTGGTAAATAAGTGCCGCCAGCGATGCCCAGAGAATGAGCTTGGCAGGGATACTGTTAAATACCGCTGCAATTTCGGCGAATCCCTGCTCGGATTCCAAACTGACATCGAGCATCCACAGTAGTAGTGCAACAACAACGAAGAGCACTACACCGGAAATACGATGCAAAATGGAAACCACAGCGGTAGCGGGAAGCTTTATAGTGGAAATGTCTAAATTGACAGGTCTGTTTTTGTTCACAGGAAAAACACCTTGTTGCCCTGAACGACCGGGCGCCCGTTAGCTTTTCAATGGAGGGACGAGCTGCTTGCTGATTACTTTGCACTCGACCTGATGAAGCCTTATACAAAGTAGCCGTACCATGGCGCAAGCCGCGCGGATTATAGGCATTCACTAGTCAAAACACAACGAACGCCTGCGATTACGCCGGGTTCCCACCAGTATCGCGCAGTAAATCGGGAATCGCGGGATTTCCTCAGACTTTCCTGTGCATTATCTAGACAAATACTCTACGAGTATGGAGCGGAACCGGATATCCTGTCGCCAATAGACTGGTCGTCCATTCCTTTTGGTTTGACAATTTGCGGCGCGGCACTTAAGTTTGGCCCCGCTCAAAAGGCCGCTAGCTCCCGAAAACAGCGGGAAAAGGCCGGCATAAGAACATTTTTAGGAGTCCGCAATGTCCGATAAAAAAGCGCACCTCACAGTCGATGGTATCGACGGCGCCCTTGAGATGCCAGTTCGCTCCGGCACCCTCGGCCCCGATGTTATTGATGTCGGCGGTCTGACCAGTAAAGGCTTATTTACTTACGACCCGGGCTTCGTATCTACCGCCTCATGTGATTCCAAGATCACCTTTATTGATGGCGGCAAGGGCCAACTGCTGCACCGCGGCTACCCCATCGAGCAACTGGCAGAAAAATCCGATTACCTGGAAACCTGCTATCTGCTGATGAATGGCGAACTGCCCAACGCAGAAGAAAAGAAGAAGTATGTAGACACCATTATGTCTCACACCATGGTTCACGAATCCCTGGTGAGCTTCTTTAAAGGCTTCCGTTACGATGCCCACCCAATGGCGATGATGTGTGGCGTAGTCGGTGCCCTCGCTTCCTTCTATCACGACTCCCTGGATATCACTAATCCGGAGCACCGCGAGATTTCCGCCCACCGCCTGATTGCCAAGATGCCAACCCTGGCAGCGATGTGCTACAAGCACTCCCAGGGCATGCCCTTCATGTACCCGGACAATAGCCGCAGCTATTCCGAGAACTTCCTGCACATGATGTTTGGCAACCCCTGCGAGCCCAGCAAGATAGACCCGGTTGTCGCCAAGGCAATGGACATCATCTTCCTGCTACACGCAGACCACGAGCAGAATGCGTCCACCTCCACTGTTCGCCTGGCTGGCTCTTCTGGTGCCAATCCGTTCGCCTGTATTTCTTCCGGCATTGCCACTTTGTGGGGACCCGCTCACGGCGGTGCCAATGAAGCGGTATTGAACATGCTGCAGGAAATTGGCGACGAAAGCCGTATCGACGAATTCGTGAAGCGCGCCAAAGATAAGAATGACCCCTTCCGCCTGATGGGCTTTGGTCACCGCGTCTACAAGAACTTCGATCCACGCTCCCGCGTAATGCAGGGCATCTGTGATGAAGTTCTGGGTGCCATGGGAGCAGAAAATGATCCTCTGCTGAAGATCGCCAAGAAGCTGGAGAAAATCGCCCTTGAGGACGATTACTTCGTAGAGAAGAAGCTCTACCCGAACGTAGATTTCTACTCCGGCATTATTATGAAGGCTATCGGTATCCCCACCGATATGTTCACCGTAATTTTCGCCACCGGCCGTACTTCAGGCTGGATTGCACACTGGAATGAAATGATTTCCAATCCGTACAAAATTGGTCGTCCTCGCCAGCTGTATACCGGCTACCCGCAGCGCGATTATGTACCGCTCGAGCAGCGCTAAGCTCAAGCAATCAAAAAAACCCGGCTATGCCGGGTTTTTTATTAATTGAATATTTGAATTTATTTTGATTCCACTGGCGATAATCAACTACATTTCGATAAAAATTAAAAAGCAAAGGTCTGAAATGTGACACAAGTCCCACTTTGGAAATTTTGCTTTACTCGCCCCTTCCATAACAGTTAAACCAACTGTCATCCAATGTAAAATCCGCCACGCCCGCCGGGACCCAAACAGCTTTGCTTTCTTTAAGTTACCCCCAACTTCGCGGCGCTATCAGACCTAATAACAAACCTTTAAATTTACTGAGACTAAATTCATGCTTAGTTTTATTTCTGGAATGTTCCGAAGTAACAAAACAGAAGACGCGGCGGATCTTGAGGAAAAATATACTCGCAGCTCTTATGCAGGAGCTAAAGGTGCCCGCACAATCTCTTACGATCCCACTCTAATCAAAGCCCTTGAAGACGATCACCGCACTCTGATCAGTATTTTTCAGCGCATGTGGTCAGAGGGTTATGAGAAGCAGAACTACCGCCAGTTGTCGCAGCTACTGACTCAATTTAAATCTGGCTTCCAGGCCCATCTAATCAAAGAAAATGTACGTTTTTACGTATACCTGGAGCAAGCACTGGCTGGCGATGCCCACACACTGCAAGTAGTTAAAGATTTCCGCACCGATATGAATGAAATTGCAAATGCTGTTGTGCAATTTTGCAAACGCTATAACCACGAAGCCTTCACTCCTGAAATGGTTCGCGATTTCAAAATGGATTATCAGAAAATCGGTGAAGCGCTAACTCGCCGTACTGCCCTAGAAGAAAAAGAACTCTACGTCCTTTACCAACCCTCCTAAAAGCAACGTTTAGTTTTTTTATCAGGAGTAGTGAGATATTTAACCTAGGAATGCCGACAAGAAACAAATCTTTACAATAGGCATACTATTTTACAGTCCGCAGCCCACAAGGACGGGGCCGCATATTTTTTGGCCGCTCAGCGGTCACAGAGTAACTGGAAAGCACTCCCCTCCCCCCGCCAATTTTTCACAATCAAATTAAATATAAGCACCGAATTTGGGCAAGATACATTTAGCCCTCAGAAAAAACTGTGCACGCCAGTTAAATCCAGCCTTATTTTCCGACCTGACCTTACTTTACACCCAATTCTCTATCGTCATGCTCTAATCGGCACTAGACGTTTATTTAATTTTGTTTAAACATATAGGGATTAGAATTCAAAAAAACACTAAAGAGTGGGATATTAGTCTAAGAAAATTAGCAAGCCATCTGGCAGACAAATTAAAAATACAAAGACTAATAGAAAATCAAAGCAGTCGGGGGGAGGTATGACTGAGCTAGACGACACACTTGTCGAGCAATTACCAAGCGGCATCCACACTAATGATAACAGCTACCCAATTTATGTAATTATCGGTACTGGTCCGGTGGGCGTGCGTTGCGCACAAAAATTATTAGAATTCTGTGATGAAGCTCAAATTGTTATCTATGGGGCAGAAACAGAGTCTCCCTACAACCGGGTTAAACTTTCTCAATATCTATCAAGCCATGTAGAGTTGGAGGAGCTTGATAACCCTATTCTCAGTCAAAGTGACCACCGCCTGGCAGAATATATTGACCGTGAAATAGTCTCTATCGATCGCTCCCAAAAAACAGTCACCGATGCTGCAGGGAATATACAGCCTTATTCCAAACTAATAATAGCGACTGGATCAAATCCTATTATTCCGAAGATTCCGGGTGCGGACCTGCCTGGTGTTTACCCTTTTCGAAGTCTGCGTAACACCAATGATTTACTTGAGCTAAGGGAGCAGAATGCAGACATCTGTGTTATCGGTGCTGGTGCTCTGGGCCTTGAAGCTGCAACCGCGTTAAAAACACCTAAAAACAACATCACTTTACAATCCAGAGGACACTTACTCAGCGGGCTCCTGGGTGAAGAAGGAGAGGAGTTCCTAAAGTCCGCACTCACTGCACTGGGTGTAGAGTTAAAAATTTCGGACTCCCTAACATCCATTGAAGAGAGCGATAGCAAGCGCCTACTCACTTTTGAAAGTGGCGAAAAAATTCCCGTCGACGCTATCGTGTTGTGCACAGGGATTAAGCCGGAAATTAGCCTGGCCGAACAGAGCGGACTTTCAACTAAACGCGGAATCGTAGTCAATGAATGGATGCAAACTTCCGACCCGGATATTTACGCCGTAGGCGAGTGCGCTGAGTTTGACAAGAAAGTCTACCAATTGGTCCGACCGGGCTATGAACAAGCTGAAAGCTGCTGCTCACATATTCGTCGCAACCATAGCGGTAAATCTCTCTCGCAGCCCTACTCCGGCACTTATACCGATATTCAGCTGAAAATTGCCCATATTCCCTGCGGAATAATGGGAGAGGTAACCCCGGAAAACCTCAATCAGCAAGAGGGCGTTGAGAGCCATGTCTATCGCAATCGCTTTAAGGGGATCTATAGACGCTTATTTATCAAAGGCGAATACATCGTTGGGGCCATTTATATTGGCAGCTGGGATGAAGCCAATGAATTACGCCAGACCGTAGCACAGGAGCAAAAAATCTCTCTGCGCACACTGAAAGACTTTGAAAGCGAAGGGCGAGTTTTTGCCAAAAAAAGCGGCAATAGCATTAAAGATTTTCCCGATAGTTATCTGGTCTGCCAGTGCAACTCTGTCACCAAAGGGGAATTATGCAAGGCTATTTCCGCTGGGAAGCGCAATTTAAACGAATTGCAACAAGCGACAACAGCCGGGTCTGTTTGCGGTAGTTGCCGCCCGCTAATGGCTGAGCTTCTGGATGTGCCAGCTCCCAACTTGGTAATGCGACACTCCAAGGGGATATTGATAACTTCTGTTCTGTCATTAATCCTGATAGCCCTGGCTTTCCTGATGCCGCCAGCTCCAGTTTCCTCCTCAGTGCAGACTGCACTTTTTTGGGAAAAGCTCTGGTACGACAATTTTTGGAAGCAGGTTACGGGCTATACCATTCTCGCTATGTGCCTGTTTACTGCCGCTCTCAGTATCAGGAAACGTTGGAATAAACTTAGCCTTGGGCATGTCGATCACTGGCGCTATGCACACAGCGTTACAGGTTTAATCGCTCTACTTGCACTCGCTGTACATTCAGGCTTCCGCCTTGGTGAAAACCTGAATTTAGCATTGATGCTGGTATTTCTAACTGCAACCGCAACTGGTTCTCTCGTCGGCGTTTTTATGGCGCGCAACCACCATTGGACTGACCTGAAACTTCGCGAACACCGAAAATGGTGGTCCCGAGTTCACTATGCCCTGCTCTGGGCCTTACCGGTCCTTCTCGCCTACCATATTTTTGCGGTTTATTACTTCTAGATGAAATCATATCAATTTAAATTCTGGCATTACGGTGTATTGCTAACGCTGGCTATCGGCTCTGCGGTGGCATACAACCTTAACGTTGACGATAAATCTCTATTTATCAGTGGAGATGCCACGCACGGTCACCATCAAATTGAGCTGGCTTGTACTTCCTGCCATACCGATGGCTTTGCCGGTGAGGATGCTGTTCAGCAAGCTTGCCTGAATTGCCATGCGGAAGAACTGGAGCTTGTAGACGACTCACACCCCCGGCAGAAATTTTTAGATCCGCGCAATGCTGTACTTCTGGAGACTCTTGACGCCCGGCTATGTGTAAGTTGTCACACTGAGCACAAACCACAAATCACCGGAGAGATGGGAGTAACCCTGGCGGGCGACTTTTGCTTTCACTGCCACAGCGATATTGCCGAAGAGCGCAGTAGTCACAAAGACCTGGGATTTGAAACCTGCGCAAGTGCGGGCTGCCACAACTATCACGATAATGGCTCCCTCTATGAAGACTTCCTTATCGCCCATGTTGATCAACCTGATCTATTGGAAACTGCAAAGCTTCCCGCTCGTACAGCAGTTCAGTCCTGGCTAAATGAGCATTCAGATAAAGCCCCTTTAAAAGTTAGCGAAGCAGACATTAGCAGCTCTAGCCAGACTGCAGAAATCGCAACGGTCTGGGCACAGAGTATTCACGCACAAACAGAGGTGAACTGCAGCAGCTGTCACGTCGATGGGCAAATGCAATTCAGTAGCGTTGAGATTGTCGAGCAATGTGCTAGTTGCCACAGCGATCAAAAAGAATCCTTCACTCAAGGAAAACATGGAATGCGCATGTCCAACAAGCTGGAAGAAGGCTTTATCCAGCAGGTCGGTGCCATCTCCCCGCAACAGGCCCGCCTTCCCATGAATACCAGCGCAACGGATGAATTGAGCTGTGTCAGTTGTCACGGGCCCCATGAAGTAAATCTGCAATTTGCCGCTGTAGAGGCTTGCCTGGGTTGCCACAGTGATGAGCACAGTCTCTCTTACAAAGAGTCCCCTCACTTCGATACCTGGAATTCAAACCCAGAGGGTGGCGTAAGCTGTGCCAGCTGCCATTTACCACGGGAAACCCATGGCGAACAGGTTGTAGTTAACCATAATCAAAATCATAACCTTCGCCCCAATGAAAAAATGATGCCCGTTTGCCTGAGCTGTCATGGAGCCGAATTCTCCCTTGCTGCCCTGGCTGACAAAACTCTGATTAACAATAATTTCAAGCATAAACCCGCAGAGAAGCATGAAACATTCGAGCTGATCCGCGAGCGTATTGCAAGGATTACCAAAAGCAAAAACATGCAAAATCAATCCCAATAGGAGGGGAAAATATGCGTATTGCCGCTTGTATTATCGCTGGACTGGCACTGCTCACCGGCTGTGAGAAAAACCAGGGAGTTGCTCCGGAGCGAATGGCGGATGCCATCTTTGCCGTTATCGAGGCAGACAGGGCCAACTACACCAACAAGGTTGTAAACCGCCTGCAGAACGAGGAAAAAATCCTTGACGCTGATGAGCATTGGCAAGATAAGAAATTGCTACCACTCCCCGCGCAGATGATGCGTATGGGAGCTGAGCGTGTTGCCGAAAATGAGTCTGGCTTTAACTATGCCCTGCTCTCCCTGTGGCCAATCAACAAGCAAAACAAACCGCGCACTGAGATGGAAAAAGAGGGCTTGCAGTACGTAATCGACAACCCAGGGAAAAACTTTTACGGCCGCGAAAAACTAGGTGATACCGAGTACTTCACTGCAGTATATGCGGATGTAGGTGTTTCACCTGCTTGTGTGAGCTGTCACAACGATCACGTAGACAGCCCGCGCACTGACTTTGAGCTGGGCCACACTATGGGTGGTGTTGTTATCCGAATCCCACTCTAATCAGTTAGTTAGTAGATAGCTGCGTCCGACTTTCGAGTCGGGCAACTCTCTCACAAAATATTGCCGGCGGGTATTAGTCGGTGAGAACTGAGTTTAGAATAATTTAAAAGAGTGGCGGCCGAATTCGTTTCGACCGCTCCCTCTTTTAAGCTGACTGGCTCTACTCCCGCTACTACCTCGCTGAAATCATTCAGACCAGTGGTTACCCGCTGTGGGCCTATTTCCGGGTCAGTCCAGTCTCCATTACGGCCCGCTTTTTCTTGGGCTTCGCTCCGCAAAGCACACCTAGGCACTACTATATTAATGTCAAAGTCCCGCAGAGCAAACCGACCAAGGTGATTGCAATACTGGGAAAACCTGCTAAAAGGTCAGCGCAGAGGATCAATAAGCCCCTGCAATCCCTCTACTTTTATCTCCAAGGCTAATGCCATTAACTGTCCTAGACGCCCCTCTGGAAACCCCTTTTTTGCGAACCAAAGCAGGTACTCCTCAGGCAAATCTATTAAAACCCGGCCCGAGTATTTTCCAAATGGCATTTTGAGTCGAGCCAGTTCTACCAAGTCTTGTTTTTCGAACACCTTAACAACCACCTAAATATCGACAAAAAAAGGGAATGAAACTCCCAATTTGGATTTGTTGCCAGTGCATGCGGACTCTACACTGGCTCCGAAATAGTCGGCCTGCGCCGATTCTTTATACCTCAACCTTCCAGTAACAGAGGTGTCTATGCGTATCAAAGCTATCAAATATCTCAGCTTGGCCGCAGTATTGACTGCAAGCCTTGGAGGTACGGGCTGCGCCAATATGAGTGATACCGACCGCCGAATCGGCACCGGTGTCGGTATAGGCGCAGTAACAGGTGCCTTGATCAGTGGCGGGCGCCCTGGTGGCACTGCCGCAGGTGCGGTTATTGGTGCCGGTGCAGGCTACCTCTATGATAGGGAAAGAAAGCGCAGAGATTACTATCGTTATCGCGGTCGCTACTATCGTTATTAATTCGCTGCTTATTTTTAGTTGCTAATCAGTATAGTGCGGGTGTCATTGTACTTCGATACTCGCACTACTGAGGCAGGCAGGGAAGCCGACTCCCAATTAAACTGGTTCCTATAAGACAAAATTGGCACAATCCTCGCTTTCGTTTTACTACGGCACTCATAACGATATTCAGCAACCATCTCCCAGATAAAGGCATTACGCTTGAGCAGGAGCAATAAATTTGTGCTGAGTATTTCCCTACTCTAGGAAGCACTCCCAATACCCCCTAAAACCTAAAAGTCAGACCAACGTGCATTGAGTGGCTACCTGATATAGGGTGAGAGGAAATTGAAGATAGGCTTTTCATCTGGCGGGATACAAAGCCCCTTATGTAATAAAGGCCCTAGAGTATGAATCTTCCAGGCTTTGAATGGAAAACTGTACTTTTTCTCCCTCAAGCAAATATAAGATAAGCCTAACCTAGGGACCTTGCTGCGCCCTCTCAATTTTCGCAGGAAAAGCTAGTATATTGATAAGGTCAGTCTGACTCGGGCCGGATACCAGGTCTTCCAAGGTGTATTGCTCCAAACAAATAAAAAAACTTTCCATAGCCTCGGCGAACATTTTCTTCAACCTACACGCAGGAGTTATGACACATTGATTATTTGTCCCAAAGCATTCTACTAACACGGTATCTTGCTCCAATAATCGAACTAGCTCTCCAACATTAATGTCTTCAGGAGCTCGGCTTAGCCGAATGCCACCATACTTACCCCGGGTTGCAATCAAGTAGCCTTTGAGATTCAACTCTTGTACCACCTTCATTAGGTGGTTTTTAGATATTTGGTAGCGCTCAGCAACTTCTCTGATGGTTACTAACTCTCGATCCTGTATAGCAAGGTACATCAACACTCGCAAAGAGTAGTCGGTAAATTGCGTGATCTTCATTGGCAAAGTCCCTCATTGTGAAGCCAAGAATTTTCATCCCTTGAAAATTTAAAGATGCATCTAGTTTACATCATTGGAATTTAGGTGTAAATTGCCACGCAAAAGATGCATCTCATATACATGTATAGATAAAGGGGTAGAGAATGCTCAGTCTCAAATGCTCGTTCAACCTAGCCCTTAGGCTACGGTTACAGCCGAATGTGCTATTTATGACTGGCCCAAAAGCTATTAGAGGAATTTCGAGCGAAAGCGCTCTGAAGTCAGGGGCTGCTTTCCTGAATTTAAGGCCGCTAATTAATTTAAGAGACCGAGAAGTGAACATCGATATATTCGCTTACGAGAACTCTACCCAGGAGCTGCAGGTTAACAACGATTATTGGCCATTTTTCATTACCCAAATACAAGGTATCGGTCGCCTAAAAATTCAATGTATTACACGACCAAACATTATTTTGAGAAGCCCATTCTCAATTTGATTTATTCAAGCAACACAAGGAAAAGGAGAGTTTATGTTTTTTCTGTTGCAAGTTAACGCCTCTACTGGAGGTCAACCCCATGAGTTCACAGCTAAGCAAGAACGCGAAAAGTCAGGCTTAAAACCTATTAACAATCAATCAGGCATCATAGATCCACTCCAAAAAATTAGAGATACCCGATGTTTACGATGTTTTGTTTTACAAGCAGCCTAGGGAGATATACGAAAATTAATAGTTTAAATAGCATATTGCTAAAAAAGCCAATTTATATTGGCAAGGATAACTCTGATGAGAACTTACAAATCTCTTTGGTGGACATTGATCGGCGTTTTAACTGTAACCTTTTCAATACTCGGATATTTTGGCAGTGAAATATATCGGAAGGCACCTCCGATACCTGACGCCTTTGTCTCAGAAAATGGCAAAATACTGACCACTAAAGATAAAATTTTAGATGGTCAAACTTCTTGGCAATCCGTTGGAGGAATGCAACTGGGATCTATTTGGGGGCATGGTGCCTATCAAGCCCCAGACTGGACCGCTGACTGGTTACATCGAGAGCTAATTAATTGGTTATCAATAGCGGCAAAAGAGGAATTTGGTCTCCCATATGAATCTTTATCCAAAAGAGAAAAACACAAACTTCTGTATGACCTTAAATTAGATTATAGAACCAACACCTATAGCAGAGAATCTAGAATTGCCACTTTATCTAAGCGAAGAGTCACATCTATAGAGCAAACCGCAAGATATTATGATGCACTTTTTGGAGGTGACCCCGCATTACAGTCAACCCGCGCAAATTACGCAATGAAAGAGGTTACACTGCCCGATGCGGATCGACGAGCACGACTTACTGAGTTCTTCTTTTGGACATCCTGGGTAGCTTCAACCGAGCGTTCAACAGGTGGCGCAACCTACACTAACAATTGGCCCCACGAACCATTAATTGACAACAAGCCAACTAGCGAAAATATTATTTGGTCTATTATTAGCGTGGTCTTATTGATTGCCGGCATTGGCGCCCTAGTTTGGGCATGGGCGTTCCTACGCACAGAAGACAAACACCCTACTGCCCCCAAGCAAGATCCAATCAGCACCTTCAAATTAACTCCCTCACAGAAAGCTCTTGGAAAATACTTACTAGCTATAGTAGGACTATTTACTTTCCAAGTTTTTTTAGGTGGTTTTACTGCCCACTATACTGTCGAAGGACAAGGATTCTATGGGATAGAGACATCGGAGTGGTTTCCATACAGCCTGGTACGCACCTGGCATATACAGGCTGCTCTATTTTGGATAGCTACAGGATTTTTAGCTGCCGGGCTATTTCTTGCTCCAATCATCAACGGTGGTAAAGATCCTAAGTTCCAAAAACTTGGTGTTGATATATTGTTTTGGGCATTGATAGCAGTCGTTATTGGATCATTTGTCGGCAATTATCTAGCCATTGCACAAACTCTGCCACCAGAGCTCAGCTTTTGGCTGGGCCATCAAGGATATGAATTTGTAGATCTTGGTAGACTATGGCAAATCGGTAAATTTGCCGGCATCGTACTATGGTTGGCATTAATGCTGCGCGGTATTGTTCCAGTATTAAAGCAAAAGGGTGATAAAAACCTGTTAGCCCTGTTTGCCGCCTCCGTAATTGCCATAGGATTATTTTATGGTGCAGGCTTCTTTTATGGCGAGCGCACACACATATCGGTCATGGAGTTTTGGCGCTGGTGGATAGTGCACTTATGGGTAGAAGGTTTCTTTGAAGTTTTTGCTACAACTGCGCTTGCATTTATCTTCTTCAATATGGGCCTTGTATCTAAACGCATGGCTACTGTGACTTCTCTAGCTTCAGCGTCATTATTTTTACTAGGGGGTGTACCGGGAACTTTTCACCACCTATATTTCTCAGGGACGACAACACCCGTTATGGCGGTAGGGGCCACATTTAGTGCACTCGAAGTGGTCCCACTTATCTTGTTGGGTTATGAAGCCTGGGATCATTATAGCTTAAAAAATCGTGCACCCTGGATGGTGAAAATCAAATGGCCTTTAATGTTTTTTGTAGCTGTTGCTTTCTGGAATATGTTAGGAGCAGGCGTACTTGGCTTTACCATTAACCCACCGATAGCGTTATATTATCTTCAGGGCTTAAATACCACAGCCACACATGCCCATGGTGCATTGTTTGGAGTATATGGGTTCTTGGCATTGGGCTTTAGTTTACTCGTTCTTAGATATATTCGTCCCCAGTTTATATTTAGCGAGAAATTGATGAAAACGGCATTCTGGTGGATGAATATAGGTTTGGCTTTAATGTTGTTCACCAGCCTTTTGCCGGTCGGTATTATCCAGTTTATGGCGAGCGCTTCAGAAGGCCTTTGGTATGCCCGCAGTGAAACCCTAATGCAAAGTGGAACGCTAGTTACTCTAAGATGGATACGAACTATTGGTGATGTGGTGTTTATCGTCGGTGCACTGGCTATCACATGGCAAGTAACACAAGGCGTGCTGAACCTAAAGAGGCACAGTTCAGTAGACTATCTATCAGGGCAAACTAAATCAGTCTCTTAATCTACTTATAAACCTATGCAACGTTACTGCGTAACTCAACAATAACGTTGCATTATTTGCTGCCCCCAAAATATCTTTTCTCAGTAATCACCCGTATTAAAGACACTGAGTTTTGACAATTTTCTTAACAGGGGAGAGTAAATTACCAAACTATTAATTGAACTGCCCCATGAATATCGGATTTGGAGAGAGAAAATTTACAAGTGTTTAATTTTCGTTTTTCCACAGCGTTCACAACGATATTCAGTAACCAACTTTCCCTGCTTTACGTCAAACTTGCGCTCGGTGACCACTTTCCATTTATGAAAACCTTCCCTGCACAGTGTGCTGCCCTTGTGCTTTTGCCAAGCGGTTTTTCTTTTGAAAGGAATAACATCTCCCATTTGTTCTCGCACAATAAAGTTTGAACACTAATTTTATTTTGGAACAATAAAGTTTGAACACTAATCACTTCAAGAGCCTAAATGTACCTTTGGGGTATCAAACAGGTGAGATAAATGAAGAGGTAAGTTGCTTCAAATTACACACACATACCGACAATTTTATCCTAAAAAAAGAAAAAATTAGATATAGCATACCAAAAAAATCTTTATTAAAAAAATTCTTTCTATTTATTTGCTTATTGGTTGGTTACAAATCTAGCGCTCATACCTCATCATTACAAGTGAACCACCCGATCTTTGATGGAATCCATCTAGATTTGTAGCAACGCAGCCACTAATCCTCGGCAATGGAGCGCTCAGTCAGAAAGGTCAGAAATAAAAGAGTTATCTAGGTGGTAAAGACACGTTGGTCTTGCCCACAAAAAGTAGACACTCTAACTATGCGTATTTTCGCTCATACTCTGCTGGACTTACATAGCCCAATGCAGAGTGCCTACGAACTCTATTGTAGAAAATCTCAATGTATTCAAACACCTCAGATTTTGCTTGCTCTTCGCTTTCGAATGTTCCGGCATAGACCAGCTCGACTTTTAGCCTGCTAAAGAATGATTCCATTGCCGCATTATCCCAACAGTTAGCCTGGCGACTCATACTCGGCTTGCACTTGCTTTCGGACAAGAGATCCTGGTATTTCTGCGATCGATATTGCACACCCCTGTCAGAGTGAACTAGCAGTCCAGGCTTTATTGGTCGTCGCTCTAGGGCCATTTTCAATGCTCGACGTGTCAATTCATCGGTCATCTGCGAGTCGAATGCCCAACCTACAATACGTCGAGAGTACAGATCCATAACTACCGCGAGGTATAGCCACCTATCCAGAACCCAGATATACGTAATGTCACTGGTCCAGCGGCAATTTGGTCGATCCACATCAAAGCAACGCTTAAGTAAGTTGGCGGAGACGTTAATGCTCCCCTCTACGGGCTGACTATATCGAAAGCCTTTGCCGTTTCTCGCTTTAATATGTTCCTGTTGCATAAGCTTAGCGACGTAGTTCCGCGAGCATGGCTCACCTAACTCTTGAAGCTCGCAAGCAATTCTAGGCGCGCCATAACGACCTTTAAACTCAACAAACGTCTCTCGGATTTTCTCGATTGTTCGTATCTCTCTAATCGTGCGAGCAGATGGCAATCGCCCCCGCCATCGATAATAACCCGATCTTGAGACTTCTAAACACCGACACATCAAGCTAACCGGGAATGACCCTACATGCTCTTGTATCAATGCGTACTTTACTCTTGGTGGTTCGCAAAGTACGCAGCTGCCTTTTTTAGAAACTCAACCTCCTGACGAGCTTCATGCAGCTCCTTCTTGAGTTTGCGAACTTCAGCGCTTTCCTGTTTGGAATAGTCGACACCGTCTAAACTATTGAACTGCTTATCAGACAGTCGATTAAATTGACGACGCCAGTTGTAGATCTGCTGTGCGCTGACGCCTAGCTCTCGCGCCACAGAAGCCGTTGTTGCTCCAGCCTTTTCCGCTCTCTTAACTGCTTCTCTGCGGAACTCCTCCGTATACGCCTGAGTTCTTTTCTTACCCATGATACACCTCCGTGTTAGGCCTAAACCTAACTATACAGGGTGTCTACTAAACGTGGGTAAGTCTTACGTCTAACGCCGCCCCCAGCTGCATTTCCCTACTTAACCAGGGAAATTAATAAACCCCAGCCCCCATAGCCTCTGAAATTCCCTATCAGATAGCAGGAATACACCTTTCGATAATCACAGATACTCAAGGTTCATATCTCTATCCAGAGATGGCTAATTCTGCGCTCTTGCAAGAGCGATCAATCGAGAATTACTCTCCTCCCAGTTTGCCTATGATAATTAGTAAGTGCCGGGAGGGTGCGCGTGCATTTTGAATTCAGAAGTAAAGTTTCAGCACACTATCCGCAACACAAACCAGGCGACCTGAACCTTCAACCTCTACCTCAATATGATTGATCATTTCCACACTACGCTTCGATGGCACCAGGGACTTTAAAGTCGTACGAGCTCGGATACGATTGCCAGTCTTAACTGGATAAGGAAAACGCACCTGTTCAAGGCCGCAGTTTATAATCATTCTAGCTTCAGGGTAAGGCGGTTTTTCCGGATTGACAGCATCGGTGAGCTCGGGAATTAGCGATAGGACCAAAAAGCCGTGGGCAATTGTGCCTCCAAACGGCGATTCAGCCCTTGCTCGTTCTGGATCAATATGAATCCACTGGCGGTCTCCAGTTACTTCGGCAAAACTGTCAATGCGCGACTGGTCAACTACAATCCAGCGCCCAATATATATCTGCTGACCAATACGTGCTTGCCAGTCTTGGTAGAAAGCGATGGCCTTAGGGTTCTTAATGACTTGTAATTCACGATTGGTAGCAGGATCAACAACCGGCCCAGCTTTCGAAGTCCATGAATTTTTAAGCAAGTTACTGATGTAATAGGACAACTGATGCAGGTGATTATCATGGGTGCTTTTGAGGTCCAAATTGTTAATCCGAGCCCTAAGCAACCTTTCCTTTTCCCTGATGTACTCGAGCACGTCCATCATCTCATCCTGTATTAATGACATTGAAGCAGCGTAACTGGACCTAAAATTAATTTTGTGCGGCAGCTACTTCCAACTCCACGTCTTGTTTCTAAAACGCCTTGCGGCTGAGTAGGTTAAAATGGTTTGTTTCCAATCGACCCAAAGGCGACAACGCCGGCGACTCCATCGCTACACAAAGCCAATAGCGTTGCGCCAACGTGCAAAGGTTAAACCAAAAGCTCCCCATTTCTCTTACCTTACACTCAAGCCACGTGGCTGGTTGCGAGTTAAGCAAAGATACAAGATCAAACTCGATCGTAGAAAAAGGCAGTCGAAGCCCCAAACCACACACTTTGGACACAGACTCTTTAATGCACCAAACCCTTGTTAACAATTCACAGTGAGCAGTGCTTGGGATAGTCATTACCTGGTCATATTGCTCTGGACTAAGTAAATGCCTGAAATTTAGACCTGAGCCCAGTTCACGAGCAAGGGGCTCCAGATCTATACCTGGATCAACGGTAGAGCTAAGCGCAATCGCGACCACACCACTAGCATGAGAAATACTAAATTTTATTGGGGCCACACTTTGGTTTAAAACTCTAGGCCTGCCTTGCTCATCAGGGAAAATTTCCCAATCTGCCGGCAAAATACTTACGCCACTTTTAGCGGATAAAACATAACGCAATAGGTAACGACCAAGCAGAAAATGTAGGCCCGCCGCTCGATTAACAATCCCACTATATCTTTTCTGCTCAGCCTCGCTAACTGTGGTGAAGACAGTTTGCGGATCATGCTCGATTAGAGTTTCAAACTCCTTCACGGTAGCAATCCAAAGACCTATATCCCTGTTAACTCCAGTCTTCATAGGGTCCGCTCAAAAAGAATAATGCAACTTAAACTCGATAAAATCCTCATCCCGTACTGGATACAGCCAAGTATCACTGCGGCCCACATTGAGGAATAAAAACGCCCGAGTTTCGATTCTAAAATAATCGCTCAGACGGTGTTCTAAGCCTAAGTCGAGGTAGTTGCCATGACTATCGAAGTCATAACTTATGACCCCTCGAAATTCGCTGTCACCGGTATCACCGAAGCTAGCTCTAAGGCCGACAAAGAGATCGTTCTGACCTAATGTTTCAGCTTGCTCATCCCTATCGTCGATTAGATATTCGGCGATCAAGGACAGATCTTGCATACTATCCGGTAGCGAATAAATCGGGTGCTCAAGGCCAACGTTTGCAGCAAAGAAACCTTGCTCCAGTTCGCGACCAGTTTTCGCTTCCAACTTCAAGGTCGTGTCGCCGAGGAGATAAAGTGTGTCCAGTAAAAAATTCTCGGTTTCGATGTAAAAGGGAGTCAACATCGTCGCTGAAGGGCTAGGCCTTACCAGTAGTGGCGCCCGCCTAGTGCCTCTGAAGTAACCGATCCCTGTTTCTAAATCACCAGCGTAAAAATGGCCTCGCAGAGCAACATCTCCACCTCTATTCGAGCTTTCAAAAAGTGCCCGGTCCGAAATCGGTAGTCCGAATGACGGGCGCTCTGGAAATTCTCGCTCACGAAAAGTTGGCAGATAGAATATCGATAGTTCGCCGTTATCAAAACGCAGACCTAAAGATGCGAAGGTCTGCCCCATCTTTTCCTTTCCGTCGATAGCTTGGCGCAAGTCAGCCTGATTAAGTACATTGACTATATTCAGAGATTCAGAAACGCCCCAAAAGAAAGTGCTAACACCAAGATTCAGCGATAACTGATCACGGCGCCAGTGAAGGCTGGCTTGGCGGATATCGGCATAACGACGCTCCCCATCCTGCTTATCCCAGCTACCAAACAACCGCAGCTTATAGCCAGTATCACCAATATCCCCCTCAGCATTTGCTTCAATTTCCAGCCCCGGTCCGAAGCGGTAGCTATCATCAATGGCCAGCGACTCCTCTTCTGCAAATATACGAGCCGTGGCCGCGATATCAACAGAATACTTGTCAACCTTGACCTCTGCGAGGACCGGCATAATGGTAAGGCTTAGACACAGCTGCACCCAAAACGCTAAACGCAAGACCCCCATACCCTTAATCCCGGAGTGTATTGCGATGGAAATTCGCAACTGAGAGACCGGTACCAAACTCGATGCGGCTATAGCTTAAGATCGTTACGTTTCCACTCTGCTGATTATGCATAACCACCTCCATGGGCCTCCAATAACGATCGTCGTAGAGGCGAAAATCCCTTGCGGAAAAAGTCTTGAGCAGCGTTTCCTTACGGTCGAAATAGTCTATACGGAAGATACGTCGAGCACTCTGATCAACCCAGACCCGCTGCCGGCTATATGCAGAGTGAGAGTCTTCTGGCACTCGGTCAATTACGTCACAAACCAGGGCACCATCTTCGCATGATTCCTCTCTCACGTAGGTATAGCGGAAATCGTCGACCGCCTTATCAGACAAGTCCTCGAACGAAAACTCACTACCGACGAACGCACCACTCTTATTGCGAGATGAGATCCTCTTAATACGGGAATAGGCAGGCAAATATAACCACTGCTTATCGGTATCCTCTAACTGCGGATGCGTTAGAAGCGCCGTGCCCCGGATATCGGCAGGAAAATTGAAGCGGATTAACGATTTGTCTCCACCCTCGTGACTCTCAAGTGAGCTGATCTGCAGTTCACGTCGAGTTTCATCTCCGGCCCTGTTGCGTAGAATCATCGTCAATTCGGCAACACTGTCGCCGTAACCAAGATCACGGTTATCCACTGCCACTGCGACCTCCCGCCCCTTTCTAACATCGCTAGCAGCGCCTTGAACCGGCAAACCGATTAGGCCACAAAGTATTGTCACTGGAAGGAGGAGACGGTAATCAGTTCGCATTATTTAGTTCCTTGTCGGTACGAAATTGCAGGTTCGACGTACGTGTCCTGCGCATAAAGGTTAGAACCAAGGCCGGTAGTAATATCAAGTCAAACACCAATGCCAACACAATAGACATCCCCGTGAGCATACCCATCTGGGCATTTTTCTCGAACGCCGAGGTCGACAATAGAAGGAAGCCTATCACTAGCAGCATTGAGCTAATCACGATCCCACCCATAGTCTTACTAATGGTTTCGCTTACGCTATCTTCAGGACTGAGCCCCCGCTTTAGACCGTTGACATACTGATAGAGGAAGTGAACTGTATCATCGACGATTATGCCGATCGCCATTGCCGACACCCCAGCCAGCCCCATTGAGATTTGACCATTAACGAGATACCAAAATCCAAATGCTGCCGCGACTGGAAGCAGGTTTGGAACCAAGCTCAATAGACCAATATCGAGTGAGCGGAATACCAGCATCAACGTCAATGAAATCACCACAAACGCTAGCGAGGCACCTTCAAGGAGACTTACAATATTTGATTGACCAATGTGGGAAAAAATCACTGCGGGACTGCTGTGATAGATATCAATGGAGCGAGGTTGGTTTTGCAATAACCACTCTTCGACCCGTTTTTCAAAAGCAATTAAGCCCACCGAGCTTAGATTCTTTAATCGTGCAGTCAGTTTCACCGAGGATTTATTCAAATTCACCTGATGGGTCACATCACGACCAAACGGCAACGACATCTCGTATAGCAGGAACTGCTGTGCAGCGGTAATTGTATCGCCAGGTAACCGGTAAGAGTCCTCATCACCACCATTCATCAAACGGTTAAGATCCTTGATTCGGTGCAGGGGGCTTGCAGTTGTAAAAACTTCTGGCTGCTCATGTAGCCAGTCATCGAATGTATCAAGAAACTGTAAAAACTCTGGCTGAAACATACCGTTCTGCTCTGGTACCGAGAGCGAGTAATCGATTGTATAAATACCAGAAAAGTGGCGATCGATACGTTCAGAATCAGCACGGAAGGGCTGCGACTCATCAAAATAGCGGATTAAATCATCGTTTAATTGATTCAATGGACTGAGTGCAGCGACGCATAGGGACAAAGGTAGCATTAGCCACAATATCCGCTGGCGGTAAGCGATAACCCAGCCTGACAACAAAGCCATGCGATTAATCAGTCGGTTGGCACCTGTTTCCCGCGTTGAAAAACGAATACGCAGCAGAAGCTGTGGTAGAACCGTCAACGACAAAAGTAGCGAGAAGAGCACACCTAAGGCAACTATATTGCCAAGATCTCGAAACGGCGGTGAGTCACTGAAATTCATCGCCAGAAAACCGATAATAGTAGTGACATGGCTCACCGCAATCGGCTTGAGATTGCGCCGGTAGGATTGCAAGACTGCTTCTTCACGAGAAACACCACTGCGTATCTGGCGCTGAATATAGCTGAGGATGTGGATGGCCGACGCTACTATCACCGTGAACATGATGATTGGAGCCGATACTGATGGCGCAGACAATTGAATACCGAGCCAACCAGCTAGACCCAAAGACCCTAGCAGTGCCAACACTACTACCGTCAAAATAGCGCCACCTGCAGCAGGTGATCCGAGAATTAGAGCAGCGCTGACCAGCACAAAAAGGATCATCAACGGTATCAGCGTGATGAAGTCTTTTTTTGCCGCCTGGAAAAAGGCACCGTTCATCTCCACCACACCGGTGACAAAAAAACGATGATCCGGATATTCCATCTTGAATGACTTAATCAATTCATCGACAGCACCGGTAACGGCTAGCACTTCGGCCTTATGGTCTAACCCTGGCAACCGAATGGTCGCATTGATCGCGGTAAATCGTCCGTTCTTACTAACCAAATTGCCAACCAAGTCCCTCTCACTACTAGCGGCAGTTTCAATAAAGGCGATCCTTTGCGGCGTCAATTCGTCAAGCTCGTAGACGAACTCCTCAATCAAAATATCATCGTCTTCAGCAGAGCTATAGGGGAAGTTCGTTAGCGAATCTACTCGAGAGACATGGGCCGTCCGCCACAACGCGCGTGTCATTTCATGTATAAGGCTCAGAGTACGCTGGTTGTAGATGTTGTCATCCACCGGTTCAATCATGATGAACACGTTATCAGTCGTGCTATAAGTATCTTGCATCTGCTCCAAGCGCAGTAGGTCACGATCGTTATCATCGAAGAAAACGCGATAATCACTGGCCAGCCCCATCCGTTTTAGGCCAACAGCCGACATCAATGTGAGCAACAGCACCAGCGCTAATAGCCACTTACTGGCGCCAGAGCGAATGATCCAATCGGTCTTTATATTTTTGTTCAAGGTATTTCTTTCCTTTCGGATAAAAAGGCTCGCAGCGGCACCATTACTCGCTCTACATCCTTCTCAACCCCCATTACCAGCTCCGACGCTCGACAACTAAGCCATTTACGTCCCACTAAGAAAAGCCCAGGCTCTGGAGTCCTTCCATAGTTTTCAATGAAGCCCCTCTCATCGACACAGTGCGGCAACTTTAGCCAGCTCGTTCGGTCGCAATAGCCTGTTGCCCAAATCACTGTATCTATGTCATGCCAACCGACGGAGTCGAAACGGATTTGACGGCCAGAGCACTCCAAAGCACGGCCAACAATCTTTACGCCTTTAGCCTTCAGCCGTCTATTGTTGTATTCACCACAGGGGACAGGGTTACGCTTTTTTAATATCTTCGCGATGAGGCTGTTCTTATCGGCGGAAAGGATACGCAAGCGATCAAGCCACCAAAAAATATCACGTCCGAACAAACGGTTGGGAGGCAGGCCACGTGGGGAACCCGTGGCCAAAAACACATTGCAACGTCCCGCTAGCCGGTCCACGATCTGACGCCCAGTAGCACCATCCCCAATAACGGCAACAGTGTGGCCATCAGAAATGACATCGGTTGAGGCGAGACTACCGTCTAGTTGCTGCACCTCTCCAGCAAGTTGGGAACTTATCGCCGGCACCTGGGGTATCTGATTAGCACCAGTTGCATTGACGATACTGGTGGCGAGCAGAGACGTGCCGTCGGCAAGGTCGACCTGAAAACTGCCGTTCGAAAGGCGATCGAGACCAACAACTTCACAACCTTCTCGAACCTGAAGATCAAAGTGGCCTGCATAGCTGACCAAATAATCAGCTATTTCTACTGTAGTCGGGAAGCCCTCAGGATCGCCCGGAAAGGCTAGTCCTGGCAGGGCACAGAATTGACGTGAAGTGAATAGCTTCATACCTTCGAGCCGGTTACGCCAAACGTCGCCAATACTATCCCGTTCAAGCAGAAGGTAGTTGAGATCAGCCTGCTGCAGCATTCGTGCGGTGTGAAGACCGAACTGGCCTCCACCGATAACTATGCAATCAAGTCGCGACATCAACTGCGCTCCAAAGCTGTTCTTGAAAAATTCTTTTCGAGATGTGCCACAAGAGCGTTAATCGTTGGGTAGTCGAAGGCTAGCGTCGGATCGATGTCAACAGAGAGGTGGTCCTCCACCATAGTCGATAGCTGGACATGGTCTGCCGAGTCTAGACCTAGACTTGAGAAAGAGGTGTCACTGTGCTTATCAATCGAAAATTCTGGTGTCTTAGCAGCGATAAAATCTGTGATCTGTTCCACCAGGTTTTTCATTCTAAATTCATTCGTCATCTTATATTTCCTATCAACGGTTCATGCGAGCTGCGCCTCTTCGGCTGCAATCAGATCCCTGCAGGCAGTCCTACGAACTTTGCCGCTGGTGGTTTTCGGAATACCGCCAGGCTTGACCAGCAAAAGCTGGTCGAGGGCGACATCATGTGCCAACATCACTGCCTCACGCAGCTCCTGTCGGAGTTCATCGTGGTTTCGGTTAAGAAAGGCGTGGCGGCGAATCTCAACAATGGCTGCCAGTCGGTTTTGGCCATTGCTATCCACAGTGAAAACCGAGGCTCCGTTATTGCCTGCCGCATCAGGATGGTCACTACAGGTACGTTCAATATCGTATGGATAAAGGTTGCGGCCGCGCAGGATTAACATTTCCTTAATCCGCCCGGTGATATACAACTTATTGTCACGGACGAAGCCCATGTCCCCGGTTTTGAGGTAATAATGACCGTCGCAGGGCGATATACGAGCACCGAATTGCTGCTTACTAATCTCAAGGTTGTTAAGATAACCTTGTGCTATTGAGGCACCACTAATCCATATCTCACCAATACAACCCTCATCTGCTAGCCGGCCACTCTCCGGATCAACAACCTTCAAAATCATCCTTGGCGTGATACGACCGCAGCTAACCACTTGACGCCCCTCACCAGTAGATTGCAGTCGACCAGAGTCAAATGCTGCGGGATCGAAAGCCAGGGTTTCAATGCCTACGCCTTTCGGTCCTCCAGAGACAAACAAAGTGGTTTCAGCCATGCCGTAGCAGGGAAAGAAAGCAGTAGAGGAAAAACCGTAAGGCTGGAAACGTTCAGCAAATATCCTCATAGTGTCGGCGCTGACAGGCTCAGAGCCATTCAAAGCCACCTTCCAGCAACTCAGGTCTAATCCCGATAAGTCCTCTCGCTCACCTATGAACTTGATGCAGTGCTCATAGCCAAAATTAGGTGCAGCAGAGCTATGAATTCGATAGTGAGATATCAATTCTAACCACCGGCGTGGACGCTGAACGAACTTCATCGGTGGCATGAAGACGTAGGTACCACCAAGGAACAATGGCTGCAGCATATGGCCTATCAGTCCCATATCGTGGAACTGTGGCAGCCAGCCGCCAGCAATTACACCTTCGCGGTGGCCACACGCCTGCTGGATAGCCAATTGGTTATCGATAATGTTGGCGTGACTTACCATCACACCTTTGGGTAGATCAGTAGAGCCTGAGGTGTACTGAACAAACGCCAACTCATCTGGAGCCGGAAGAGGTAACTCTACATCTTTAGCAGCACCAACCTGCTGCTCATCAATCCAGGCCTGGTCGCCCAAATTAATCGCCGGTAATTCTGCTAATTGCTCAAATAGCTGTTCACGAGTCTCAGCGGTCGTCAGAATGGCTTTGGTCTTTGCATCACCAAGAATACGAACAGTGCGCTCTAATTGCTGAGCATTGCGACTCAGGTTCAGGGGTACAGCAATGACGCCAGCCGCGAGGCAGGCGAGGAAGTTGACCACAAAATCAAGACCAGCAGGGAAAAGCAGAGCAAGCGGCTGGCCTCTATATCCGCGCTCGACTAACAGTCGGGCCCGTTCCAGTACCTGCTGATTCAGTTCACCGTAACTCAGCGATAGAGCACTATCAGGCCCATGAGGCTGGAATACGCAGGCGGTACGGCTAGGCTCATTAACCACGTGTCGGGCGAACTGATCCATGAAGCGCTGAGCTGGAAAAATCTTATCCGTCATGAGCCCAACTCCTCACCCTTTAAAGCTCATGCTTTTGAGCTGTGCCACGCACCGCTGCAATGAATCAACAAAACGATCTATATCATCAAGGCTGGTAAAGCGGCCGAAGCTAATCCTGATCGCACTTTGTATTTCTTCATCACTTAGCCCCATTCCTTGTAATACAGGCGATAGTTGACGGGTCTTGTTGTTACTGCATGCAGAGCCAATCGACACCACAATCCCATCTTTCTTTTCCATTAACAGAGCAAGCGCCTCACCCCGAATGCCTGGAATCGATAGGTTTAAGGTATTGGAAATCGCCCCCTCATAATGACTAGCACCATTGATATGTGTTTCGATAGAGGATTTGCCAAGCTGTTCGATCAAGTGCTGTTTGCACTTCAGACAGTGATGATCCCAGTACTCAAGCTCCCTGCGACATTCGTCAGCAGCCTCACCGAGTCCGGCGATAGCGACCAAATTCTCGGTACCAGAGCGCATTGCCATCTCTTGTCCACCACCATGAATCAAGGGAGATATGCGATCTATATTCTGGATATATAGGCCGCCAATACCCTTGGGACCATAGAATTTGTGTGCGGAAAAAGAAACAAAATCAGCACCTAATGCCTCGACATCAAGAGGCCGCTTACCTACTGCTTGCACTGCGTCGACATGGAACGGAATGCCTCGGGAGCGGGTCAGCCTTGCCACCTGATCCACAGGTTGAATAACGCCGGTTTCATTGTTCGCATACATCATGGAAATCAATCTGGTGTCAGGCCGGATAGCTTCAGCGACAGCCTCAAAACTGACGGCGCCACTCGGTCCCGGCTTCAAGCAGGTGACTTCGAATCCGAATTGGTGGGCGCAGTATCGGATAGTTTCTAGAACTGAAGGGTGCTCAATCGCCGTGGTTAGGATATGGCCGGCCCTACCCAGGTCGTTCATCAGGCTTCCTTTAATAGCCCAGTTATTGGCTTCAGAACCGCCGGAGGTAAAGAAAACTTTTTCCGGCGCGGTACCCAGTAGGCTAGCGACATGGGTCTTTGCTCGCTGGATTAGCTCACGATTACTGGTCGAAGGAAGCGTACGCCCCGATGGATTAGCAAAGAGCCGAAGCGCAGAGGACATAGCCGTAGCTACAGCCTCCGACACCGGGGTTGTGGCGTTGTAGTCGAAGTAACCCTCAATCGAGTGAGCATTTGTCATGGCATCACCTCCCGACAATCTTTGCCAACTAAGCTCAGCAACCTATGATGAAGCTGCTGCAAAATCTCAACACAATGGTGTTGTGATGGCTCTAGTTCACCAAGCATGCCTTCTATTTCGCTACTTGTTCTCCCGGCAAGCTGTTCCGGTGCCAACCCCTCAAGCGAGGCACAGAAAATGTTGGCCGTCGCCACCGAAGTAGCGCAGCCCCAAGCTCTAAAGCGAGCACTGTCAATCAGTCCATTGGTGATGTTGATCTGAACGCGAATCCGATCTCCACATACTGGATTGCCAATTTCATATTCGTAATTGGGTTCGTTGATATCACCGACATGAGCCGGGTCGGAAAAGTTGTCAATGATGATGTCGTTGTACATGTTGTAGCTCCATCTTGGACAGCTGTAATTAGGCGACGACTGGACAACTGCCGCTAGCAGCCTGCTCTGCGTCCAAATCTTCAAGCCGCTTATCTAAATTAACCGCACAGCAACCAAATTCTTTTGACTCAGGTAGGCGCATTACATACTGCATGCGTTGACCACTTCTTCCCGAACGACTCGCTTCAGGCAACAGTCGCACCAAGTCCTCAGTAAGCATGAAACCAGGCGTCGAACGTGCGAGAGGGTCAAGAATTGCCAATTGGCCGGTCTGGCCCGGTTCGACCTCTCGATCTAGTTGTTTGGGGTCTCTTACCGAGAAATGAACGAAGGGGGAGACATGCTTGATTCCATACTCATCGTCAATAGCAATGACATTGGATTCAACCAAGGCGTAGATGTCACGGATCTGGCTCTCTTCAACGCCCAAGTACTCGATACATTCACTGTTGAATTCTGCACGTGACAACATCTGGCCTGAGAAGCGCTTCCACCCCCCAAGAGTGATGATGTAACTACTCTTATCGAGTTTAATTCGGGTGTTGGTAGCTTTGAGGTAGCTGATAAAACGATTGATCAGGAATGGAGGACCAATCAAATGGCGACTGAATTTATCATTCCAATCCTCAAGCTGTTCTAAGGCCTCTTCGGGCTTAAAAGATTCTTGCCGAACCATGAATCTATGAGTGTCCAGCAGACCTGCGAGCATATTGAGGGCCTTGATCATGCCCATTTCAGGAATTTCCTCGGTTGAGGGGCAAAGATAAAGGCCGGCACCTTTGGAGATCTTTAGGAATTCGCGATACATCGAGTAAATCCCCAGCACCGCATTGTCAACGGTGTCCGCGCAGCGGCGCGAAACGCTGGGAATACCAGAGGTACCTGTGCTTCGCATTTCTAGCTCTACATCACGTAGGCTGACTGAAAGTAACTTATGGCTATCGTTTGATTTAAAAAGCTCAATGGGAATCAGAGGTATTTTGATCAGGTCAGCTGGAGTTGAGATCATATCCGGTGTCACTCCTTTGCTATCGCAAGCGGAGCGGAAAAAAGCATTGTTCTCATAGTGATAAGCGAATGCCTCATGGATCAAGCCTGTCTTGAAATCCAGTAAGTTATCCTCTGTCATCGAATAGAGTTCCGCCACAGATGACAGTGCCACCTTTAAAGGGTCTAACCCGTTTTCCTTGAGTATGTTTTGTAACTGTATCGACATTTCAATCTCCATTTTTAAAGTCAAATAAGACACGGCCTCAATCGTCTATGCGGAGGCATTTAGGCTATTTTTTTACTGTTTTAATCAAGCTGATATATATCAAAAAACTTAACAAAAACCTCAAAGCTTGAATTAAGAATGGTTTAAACATCAGAGAATTTAGAACTCGACTGAAAGACCCATCCGGGAATCATGCCGGGTAAACCTGCCGGGTAAATCTGCCGGGTAAATCTGCCGGGTAAATCTGCCGGGTAAATCTGCCGGGTAAATCTGCCGGGTAAATCTTTGACCACCATCAAGAGTCTCTACTTATCGATTCTATTTATTATTTTCCGAGAGAAATATTAAACACATTAGAAATTTTAACAATCACTTCAAAGTAATTTTCTTTATTTTTTTATTTTTCTTGCCGCGTAGTATGGTTTTTTTTTGCTACATGACCAGCCCCTCTCACTTACACCCACTTACAATCTTACCCCTTCAAATTACCTCTAAAAATTAGCCAGAACAATCGGTCCGCCAATCACATAAAAATCATCTTGCGATCATGAACTCACAACAAAACGAACAGGCTTTATACATATTTTTTTTACTATTGAAGCTTGCACTCACACCTGAACTCCGACTCCCAACGGGAAACCCAAGAAAGCACCTTGCCGCCAATTACAGCAAATTACAGCTTATATTTTGGTAACATATTGTGACCAGCCAATTAACAAATATAAACTATTTGATGACAAGCTTAATAGAATTAATTCAATCTTAGGGGTAGAGTAAATTCGCACAAATATTCAAGCTTACATTGTCGTTTTTCCTCAATCTTTAATCTCCCTGCTATTTTTCAGCAGAAAATTCGTATTTTTAAGTAAAGATTGATACATCACATTCATATAAACCACACCACAATTAACAACACGCCCCGCAACACCAAGTAATTTATTGGATATTTTTTTATTACAACGATCTACTTTAAGGAGAATAGTACCAAGTAAGGCGCAACTGTACTTCCACCTCCTTTTCTTTTACCTACACCAACTAAACGCCATTAATTCTCATGACTAAAATAGAAAACTCAGTCTCATTTATGACAACCATCCATAATAATCTATTTATTACTCTTTATTTTTTAACTATCAATAAAAAATTATCCACATTATCTTTGCGAGATTCCCTATTGCACAATTAAAACCACAGAAACAATGGCCATTTTCAACACACAAAAAACCAGAATACCGCTTTAGACATCCCTCAGAAATACCCAATCGTGCTTACACATTTTATTACCATGGGAAAATATCTATTCAGCAGGCACTTTAGAAGCATCCACCAAACTAAAAATGCTGAAAGCTGAGCACCAGGGATAGATTTACCTACATCCGCCGATGAACTGAAAAACATTATCTTTGCCGGCCAGCTTAAAGAAGCACTACAAAATCGGCTTCAATTATAAAGCGCATACCAAACCTCGTAGATGTGGCTGAAGATAAGATCTGATTTCTAGCTAACTTTAGGAGTACTTTGCAAAATGAGAGAGCATACGGCACACGCAATCTACGTAACATTTTCTTATTTCATCTAGCAATGGCGATATTTAGTATCAAAAGAAACAGAACACCTTCCTAGTACCTCCGAGCCACCTCCCAATTAAGCCCCATACTTCACCCTAACTTAGTGTTAAATTATTAAACTCAACTTTCCCACCAAAAGTATCCACTAGACCGGAAGTTATGAAGAGTATAAATTTTTACAGGCACAGAACCACACACTTAATTGAAAATCGTTATCATTACCAATATTACCTATAGAATATGAGCGACAGAGAACTTTCTGAAACATCTAACTCGATGAAACAGCTGCTCGACAATTATTTGCCATACGGCTTTAAGACTGAAGAGATATAGATCAAATCACCGATCTAAAGCATTGCACCATACTTTGCCATGAAGCTCACCTAGTAGACATTAATGTCGCGGCTCAATATTCTTTTCAACAGAAGGTACGTATCAATTTTTAGTTACAGTCGGCTAAAAATTTAGAGCTATAAAAAAAACACTTGAGGACTTCTTAGGCTTTTATGCCCCAATGAAAGATATTCAACACCTAACAATACTTCGACTAGATCCTTTGGAGGCTGTAAGGGAATATTCGGCAGCATATAATAATAAAATTTCTGCCTAGACCATCTAGGTCAAAGGTGAAAAAAGTGCGTCATGTCATAACGCATTAAAATGGATGCACAAAACTGCTCTATGAGAGAAAAGCACTCATAAGTTCGCCAACTCAAACCTTAAGGGATCATTGCATCTTTTGCTCTCAGAAATTAGTGACAAGCATCTTCAGGTAAGACTCCCATTGATCTACAAACTATTTTAGACAAGCCACTAAGAAGTTGATATTACTCATACTATTAAAACCTTAAGGTCACTTAGGATATTTTGGCTTTTCGAGTGGACTCCCTCGCCTCTTTAAGAATCAAAAAACCACCTCGAGTGACAACAGCCGAAATTATTAAGCCTATAGCAAGATCAGGAAAACGACTATCGATTACCGCCACTAGTAGTCCTGACACAATCACTCCTAAATTTGCGACAACATCATTGGCTGAAAAAATCCAAGCGGCTCTCATATGTACACCCCCTTCCCTATACTTTGATATTATTAGGAGGCAAACAACATTTGCTAACAAGGCAGAGGCCCCTATTGATATCATTAGTATACTTTCTGGCTCGCTTCCAAAAAGTGATCTCCTACAAACCTCATACAACACCCACAATCCCAATATAATTTGAATTATTCCACTGACATTAGCTGCCTTAGCTTGATATATAACCCCTCTACCTACAACAAATAAAGAGATCCCATACACAGCAGCATCAGCCAACATATCTAGAGAGTCAGCAATCAGTCCTGTTGACTGAGCAAACCATCCAAGAATTAATTCAAACACAAACATAATTGCGTTGATCACTAGCAGCACCATTAAAGTGCTTCTCTCTAATTTATCTGCTTGCTCTACACCGCAACCACATTCAGACATATTCATGCCCTCTCTAAACAGAACTCCACTTAGGGATATTTATGTTTTAAACATCAACAATTACTTACTTCAAATTCTCTCTCGAGGCTAGATCCTGTCTTTCTTTAAAAATTCAGATCATATTTATTAGTCAACCTCATGAGAAGTCAAATTACAATTCACTAAAATCAGAGATCAAGGGCACCAGCACTTCCGCCCACTCAATTTAGGACCTATAAAGGTTGGCATTGAACTAGAATAAAAATCTGCAAGCAGTAAACTCATACTAAACCTACACACTAAAAACCCGTCACTCCATTGAGGCAATAGAAACATCTATTATTTTCTATTTATCTTATATAAATATCAAGCGCATCCATTTCTTTCATGCTCAAAAATGAACCAACAAACACTTAAATATTTTCATTAAAATTTTGCTCACCCCTACCTAAATATAAGCAAAGGTGAGCATCATAAATTATGTTTATATTTTCAATATACCTTCTCTTCCATGCACTATCCGATAAAGCAATGGCAGTACAAACAAGGTTAGGAGAGTAGAAGAAATTATGCCTCCAATTACCACCGTAGCTAGTGGTCTTTGAACCTCTGCTCCAGTACCTACATTCAAAGCCATAGGAACAAAACCGAGACTTGCAACCAACGCAGTCATCAATACTGGACGCAGGCGGATCATAGCACCATCGATAATGGATGTGAGCAACTCACCACCTTGCTGACGAAGTTGTCGGATGAAGGAGAGCATTACCAAACCGTTTAACACCGCCACACCAGATAGTGCAATAAATCCTACTCCAGCAGAAATAGATAAAGGCATATCGCGCAACCATAGGGACAAGACACCTCCAGTAAGCGCCAGGGGTACTCCACTGAAAATAATTAAGGCATCCTTGAATGAACCAAAGGCCATCACCAGAAGTCCCAGAATTACCAATAGTGTCAGTGGAACCACTATTGAGAGGCGAGTACTGGCGGATTCCAATTGCTCGAAAGTGCCGCCGTATACTAGCCAGTAACCTGCAGGCAAAGAGACCTGCTGATCAATACGGCTCTTCGCCTCTTCAACAAAGGACCCCAAATCACGGTCGCGGACGTTGGCAGTTACCACAACACGGCGCTTACCATTTTCCCGGCTGATCTGGTTGGGGGCAGGGGTCATTTCCAAGTTAGCAACTTCTGACAAGGGCACATAGCTACCCAATGGGCTACCAGTAGGTAACGGAACAGGTAAATCCCCAAGGTTCTCATAGTCTCGTCGCAAGCCTTCCGGCAGACGCACTACCAGATGAAAACGGCGATCGCCTTCGTAAATCAATCCAGCCTCTTCACCTCCAATAGCCGCTGAAACCAAATCTTGCAAGGTTTGCAGATCTATTCCATAGCGGGCGAGTGCGATTCGATTCGGCACTATTGATAGAATCGGTAGACCCTCCACTTGTTCTACACGAGCATCAGCAACACCCTCAATTCCATTTAGCACACCGAGAATTTCATTTGAAGAAGCCACCAGCTGATCCAGATCATCACCGAATACTTTAATACCCAGGTCTGCACGTACGCCGGAAATTAGTTCATTAAAGCGCATTTGGATTGGTTGGGTGAACTCGTAGTTATTTCCCGGTAACTGACGCACAGCTTCTTCGATTTCAGCAACCAATTGTTCCTGGGGCAGTTTCGGATCGGGCCATTGGTCACGGGGCTTCAGGATCACAAAATTGTCGGCTACATTTGGCGGCATTGGGTCTGTTGCTACTTCTGGTGTACCAATTTTTGCGAATACTTTATCTACTTGAGGAAACTCCTTAATACGCTGCTCCAACAAGCTTTGCATTTCTACAGATTGCTCTAAACCGGTACCAGGAATACGCAGGGCGTGTAAAGCGATATCACCCTCATTGAGCTGAGGAATAAATTCAGAACCCAGTGTTGTTGCAAGCCAGCTGCAGAACAGTACTAATGCAAGAGCCCCAGAAAGTACTAACCAGCGCACTTTCATTGCAGCAATCAACAGTGGTTTATATAAAGATTTGGTCGCAACAATAACTTTGTTTTCATTTTCACTGATTTTACCTGTCAGGAAAACAGCAACTGCTGCAGGCACAACGGTCAATGAAAGCACCAGTGCAGCGAGTAAAGCCATCACTACAGTGGCAGCCATGGGGTGGAACATCTTCCCTTCCACACCTGTAAGCGAAAATAGAGGGATATACACCACGGTAATGATCAAAACACCAAACAAACTTGGGCGAATCACTTCGTTGGTAGCTTGGAATACTAGCTCCAAACGCTCTTGTAGGGGCAGCTTGCCTCCGTTGCGATGCTGGGCTTCGGCAAGTCGGCGAATCGCGTTCTCCACAATTATCACGGCCCCATCGACAATCAGGCCAAAGTCAAGGGCTCCGAGACTCATCAGATTGGCGGAAACACCCGTTTGCACCATGCCGAAAATGGTGGCAAGCATGGAAAGCGGGATTACCGCTGCAGTAATAAAGGCGGCTCGAATATTTCCCAGCAACAAGAACAATACCACGATAACCAGCAGCGCACCCTCAACAAGGTTTTTTTGCACTGTAGCGATAGCTTTATCTACCAGAGTGGTCCGATCATAAACCGCCTCTACCTTAATACCTTCAGGTACGGTTGATTTTATTCGCTTTAAGGCTTCCGCTACACTTCGAGCTACCTCCCGGGAGTTTTCCCCTACCAGCATCATAGCTGTGCCCAATACGGTCTCTTCACCATCGCGAGTGGCAGCACCGGTGCGAAGCTCTTTTCCAATAGCTACTTCGGCTACATCCGAAATTTTAACCGGCACCCCGGCGCGACTGGTAATTACCACATCCTCAATTTCGGCAATATTTCGCAACTGCCCTGGTGAACGCACCAGAAGTTGCCGTCCATTCCCCTCCAAGTAACCAGCGCCGCGACTTTCGTTATTGCGGCTCAGCGCTAGAGCGATATCTTCCATGGATACGCCAAAGTTAAGCATCTGTCGAGGTTCGGGTGTTACGTGATACTGCTTGTTATAGCCACCGATGGTATTAACTTCAGTAACTCCGGGGACTAAGGATAATTGCGGTTTTATAATCCAATCTTGAATTTCCCTCAGTGAAGTGGCGTCGTAAGGCTGCCCATTGGGCTGGGTGGCGCCAGGCAGAGCCTCCACTGTGTACATAAAAATCTCACCGAGTCCGGTAGCAATGGGACCCATTTCAGGCTCTAACTCCGGAGGCAAATGACTTTTAATACTACTGAGACGGCTATTAATTAAGTTCCGAGCAAAATAGAGATCTGTACCCTCTTTAAAAACAACAGTGACCTGGGACAAACCGTAGCGAGAGAGCGAACGGGTATATTCTAAATTAGGCAAGCCGGCGAGTGCCGCCTCCACAGTGTAAGTAATCCGCTGCTCCGCCTCTAAAGGTGAATAACCAGGAGCCTCGGTATTAATCTGTACCTGAACATTGGTGATATCGGGAACCGCATCAATTGGAAGTCTCTGATAACTCCAAACCCCCAGGCCCACCAATACAAAGATCAGGGACAGTACGAAGTAGCGCCGCTCAATTGAGAAGCGCAGTATACTTTCAATCATCTTCTGGCCTCATTTAATGGCTATGTGCAGCGCCGGACTTTTCAATATCCGCTTTGATCAGGTAGCTGTTCTCGGTGACATAGCGATCACCCTCATTGAGGCCACTCAGCACTTCGGTTACAGTGCCGTCGCTACGGCCGAGTTTTAGTGGACGAATTTCATAGGTTTCTCCCACTTTGATAAATACCACCGTCCAATCGCGGAAAGGTTGTAGTGCACGATTCTCGACCACTAAAGGCACAGATTTTTCATTGGTTACTACTTGGCCTTGGACCATTAGATCGGTAGTCCAGAGCTCATTGGGGTTTTCAATCACCGCTCTTGCAATCGCGAAGGGCTGACCATTACTGCTCGGAGCAAGGCTGCTGATAGTTGACTCAAAAGAACGCTCACCAGCTGTAATTGAAACCTGTTGCCCTAATTTGATCTGATCGCGACGCATCGGAAATACTTGCAACTCAGCCCACAGCTGGTCGTAGTTAGCTATGGTAAACAGCACCCGTTCGCCACTGAATTCACCTTGGCTGGCTTGCTTATCAATTATCTGACCGCTAATAGGAGCGACCAATGGATAAATTTGCAAGCTGTCATTGGATTCGATAGAAGCAAGCTCTTCCCCTTTCGCTACCAAATCGCCAAGCGTTTTTTTAACAGTGATTACGGTTCCTGGGTAACGTGCACGCACATGACTGAGGTTACGATGATCTATCGCAGTTTTACCATATAAGGTAACGCTTTCTTTAATTATACCTGGAGCAGCAATTGCAGTTTTAATGCCTGCCTTTTTTGCCATTTGTTCAGAGATCTGCACTCGACCTTCATGGGACTCATAATCCCAACTTGTGCGCTCGCCGTTGTAAAAAACAGAAACGGCAACATCAAAAGAGTGAGGTTCCTTTACTACGCCTTCACCGCGGTAATACCCAACACTATCCTCCCAGGCAAAGGGTATTTGATCCACTTTTCCACCAAGTCTTTCAAGCTCTACGGAAACACGAGCATTCTCTAAAGGTTTACCATTAAGAGAAATCCAGGCTCGAAACTCTGGCTTTACACCACTTTCATAAATAAGCAACTCGGCCGTTAGATCCCCCTCAGTCAGTAAACGGCCACCATTGGGGCCCTTTTCCTCCTGATGCTCATCATGTCCGCCATGGTTATCACTATGTCCATGACTAGAGAATTGTTTCCCTTCCTGTTCATCATGCTCATCATGGCTATCATTGGAGCCCAGCTCTTCATCTTGCTTAACATGTTCATCATGACCACCATTTGCATGACCCAGGCTTGCAATCCAAAATCCAGAGAAAATGAGGAGTATGGATAATATTGCCAGGCGAATTACTTTACTTAATCTGCTCATATCTAAATCCAAAATTATTTTCCGCTTCCTACACTCTCGGAACCTAAAGGCCCTGCTGTAAGCTGCTCAATCTCAGCGCCGAAAAGAAGTACAGACCGCGCTGCTTCGATTCGTGCACGTTCAGCATCGAGCAACTCTTCCCGAGCAACAATTAAGTCAAGATAAGAACTCCGGCCACGACGATAGGCACGATCTACTTCAGTCAATGCCTCGCGAAGCTTAGGGATTACAGAATCCTGCAAACTGGAGACAGTAGCCAGGGCCTGTTCGCGACCGGTTACGGCAAGAAATAGCTGAGGATAAAGTTGTAGTAATGCCGCCTCACGACGGAGCATAACCTCATCCAATTCAGTCATTGCTGTTAGCTCGGCACCACGATTGCGTTTTGCGGTAAAGAGTGGAACTTCGAAACCAGCTAAAGCTGTAGTTTCGTCAACAGCCCGATTCACGAGAAGACCTGCAAACCATCCAACATCAGGCTTTGAGTTGGACTGGGTGAGACGAAGCTGTGAAGCACTCAGTCGCTCTTCGGAAGCAAAGCGCGCTATAGCTGGGTTTTCCTGCGCACGCGCATAAAGTTCCTCAAAACTAGCGCCGGGCTCAAAACGATAGAGCTCACTGGAGTCTACTCGATAATCTATACTCGGCTGTCCCCACAGAGCCGATAGGGCATGCCTGTAGTACACTAGCATGCTCTCATCCGTCTGCTTAGCGAGGCTTGCTTTTGTCAGGGCGGACTCCGCTCGTAGGCGTTCAGAAACCGGGCTAGCAGCAGCGCTGACTCTGGCGCTGACAGCGCTTAGCGTTTCACGTGCGAGTAATACCTTCTCCCTAGCCAATACAGCTAATTCCTGGGCAGCAAGAACCTGAGCATAGCGACGGATAACTTCTGCCAGAAGATCTAGCGCCTTAGCTTGCTCATCCGCGATCAGTAAATTACGCTGGGCATTGACTACATCTATTCGAGCTCTACGTTTATCTCCTAGCTCAATTACGGAGGATAAAGTTACCGTCAACTCAAGCTCATTGTCGGCATCATCCTCGGGATCTGGCGCATTATTGGAGCCACCATCACCAAAGTTCTTGTATTGAGCCTCACCTCCTAGGCTTAACGCAGGCCGCAGTGCTGCAGTCTCTTCAGCACCATCTAGACCTCTTCTCTGTAATGGGAATACCGCAAGCTCCGGATTCTGTGCGAGCGTCAGCTCAATCGCATCTGGTAATGTCAGTAAATCCCCCTCCTGCGCGGATACTGATTGCGCAGCTAAATACATTATCGCCACCATCAACTGGAATATGGCACGACGACGAATCACACTCTCAGTGAGCGTGCAGTAAAAATCCATGGGTATCTCCCAAGTCAGTTTTTAATTGCGCAAGGGGGCCTTGTAGCTCTCCTTACTCGCGCGGCATTAGAGCAATCAGACTTGGGTTATAGGTGGGCGGAGTAGAGGGGTAAAATAACCACTGGGAACACGTGTATTGCCGAATTCTCGATAATTAACGATTCCGCTCAGAATAGAGAGTAATGATTGACCTACCAGGGCGGTAAAGGTACTTCCATGGCAATGACAGCAGTGATTACATAAATCCAGAAGAAACGAAGATTGATCAGCCTCATCCCCGCTGGAGGGGATCTGTAAGCTTAAATCAGAAGGGGAGCTGTCCGGTTGAAACGGTAAATTGCCGGGCAGATCTTCATCATGATGTAGAGACAGGTGATTCGTTACCTCCTGAACTTCTTCATGGCTATCATAGAATGCACCTGCGGTCTGAAAGACCATAAGCACAATTAATAGAAATGATAGTCGAACTACATTCATAAAAGTTACAAAGAGACCAGAATCTACTGAATGGGATTCTAGCAAGTAAATTCAGACACCTCAACTTAACTCACTGCCCTAAAGTTATCATTAACCCCAAAGTGGCTATTTGGTCACACCTTCTCTCCAAGTGAGGAGTCAGCCTCTAGAAGAGGTCAATTTACAGTTAACGACACTTACACTAGTAAGGAGTCTATCGGTCCCATAGTCCACGGAATTTGGGTTGGAAAGGTAGAGCTTTAAAAGGGCTATATTCTTCAAGTAATCGGGATGCGAGATCATAATACTAATGTTAAATTCATTAAGTAGATTAAAATTCTTTCAGGAACCGTTAACCTTGCATGAAAGTGGGGGATTAACTTTGAATAAGCAGCCCAAATAAAAGTCTATGCGACATTCATTTAGGAATGATTTTGATAAGAGAGCTTTCGTGAAGTCTTAGGAGGTTTATTCAATTATACGAGAGGGCAGAGTTTAAATAAGCCCACATTATAACTTACCTTGGAGAACAAATGAATGAAGACACTTACTCGTGAATACTTATCAGAAACCCCTATGCTTGACTTTGAGAATAAAACCATTCAGATGTTAATTGAAAATAAGAAATGGCGTAAGCTATCTCAGTATGACGCCATTGGTGCCATCTATAAGTTTGTTCGTGATGATATTTTATTTGGTTACAATAGTGATGATCGTATTCCGGCTAGCAGGGTACTGAAAGACGGGTACGGACAATGTAACACTAAAGGAACATTGCTAATGGCTTTGCTTCGCGCTGTTGGCATTCCTACACGCATTCATGGATTTACTATTTTTAAAGACCTTCAGAAAGGTGCCATACCTAGTTATCTATTCTATATCGTACCTGAACGAATTATCCACAGCTGGGTTGAAGTATATTCAAATGATAGGTGGATCAACCTTGAAGGATATATTATCGACCGCCCATACCTGAACAAAGTCCAAGAAGGGTTCCGTAATCAATGCTCTGAGTTTAAAGGCTATGGTATTGCCACAAAATGCCTACAAAACCCACCCATTGACTGGGAGGATAAAGATACATTTATACAGAAAGAAGGTATCGCAGACGATTTCGGAGTTTATACGCAACCTGATGATTTTTATCTGCTCTATGGAAGTAATTTAACTGGCATTAAGAAATTACTATTTCGCTTCGTGATCCGTCATTTAATAAATATCAATGTTAAACGGATTCGAGCAAAGGGCTTAGGTAAATGTAATACCTTAGAATTAAGCTGATAAAGTATAGCGATACCACCTCTAGCGAGGGTGTTCAAAACTCTGCCTAATTACCACCTATACTAAGCCAATTTTCAGCAGTCTTTCCGGCATTGGAGGTGTCCGAAGAGAGAAAAAAAAAGTCTTGGAATGAGTGCTGATAAGTCGAACCGTCGATTAAATCGATATTGAAATTCTGCCAAATATCGCTGCGCATATTTCGGCCTAATCGCATGGTAGGTACTACGCAGTGCACTTTTTAGATTGCCGAGTACCGTATTCACCCAATAGAACTCAGGCTCTTCAACAGAAGCTCGACCACCACCACAAACAATCTTGTCATGTACACAATTAGCCTCTGTGACAGCATTGAAGCATGCAAGGCCATCTGAGATAACCATGCTACCGCTGCAAAGATGCTTTTTGCTCCAGGTAGAAATCTCACTGCTCCTGAAGCCCTTGATAATAGAGAGCTTGATACGAGTAGGACGTCTATCTTTGGTAGTTTCAACGGCAGCCACAAAGGGAGTTTTACCCTTAGCTCCGCGCCCCGGCTTGCATCCAGTATGTTCACCACCGAGATAGGCATCATCCAATTCAATAAAACCGGATAGCTTGTACTGTTGGTCCCGCTCCATCATCACCTGCATGAGTTTCTGCTTCATACGCCAGGCAGCGTTGTAAGAGAGACCCAGATGACGAGCCAGCTCCATAGAGGAAATACCCTTCTTATCCTGGGTAATCAGAAAGATACCGAGAAACCAAGTAGTAAGGGGCAGTTTGGTGGAGTCAAATATCGTACGAGAAGTAATCGATGTCTGACGTCGACACCGGTTACATTGCTTGAGCTTGCGGTAAGCGAGGTTGCAATGTTTGTCATGTCCGCAGTGAGGGCAACAGAAGCCATTTGGCCAACGCCATTGACAGAGAGCATCGAAGCACTGCTCTTCTGTACCATAAGCTTTAAGGAATTGGGTCAAACTAATACCCTTCTGGAACTGTACCTTGTTGCGAGCCATGGTGTATTCCCTTACAGATCAACATGATAGCTGTATTTATATACAGTTAAATGTGACTTAGCAAGGGTGGTAATTAGGAAACTCTGTGTCAGCCAAATAGCCTCATAGGCTGATGTATTTCTCCAGTCGATCTGGGAAGTGGATCGTCAGCTGTGATAGTGTCAGATTCCAATTTTGAATTGGGTGCGTCCAGCGTTCGGAGGCTTTTAGTATACCGGCATAGAGAAGCTTCAGTAAGCTATTCTCATTGGCGAAGCCGCCCTTGGTCTTGGTCAACTTGCGGAACTGCCTGTGTACAGCCTCCACCGCATTCGTAGTGTAGATCGGTGTGCGGACGTATTCCGGGTATTTAAAGTAGGCCGAGAGAGTCGGCCATTTACCCCGCCAGGACTTAATCACCATTGGATATTTGTCACCCCACTTGGTCTCCAGCTCGTCCAAAGCGTGCTCGGCGGCATTGAGCGTTGCCGCCTTGTAGATGCATTTGAGATCGGCCATAAAGGCCTATTGATTCTTTGAAGCTACATACTTTAGTGAGTTGCGGATCTGATGGATGATGCAGTGCTGGATCTCGGTCTTAGGGTAGATGCTCTCTATGGCCTCAGGGAAACCCTGCAGGCCATCAACACAAGCAATGAGGATATCTTTGACCCCACGGTTGTGGAGATCGGTCAGAACACTCAGCCAATGATGTGCGCCTTCTTGATCGGATAGGTAGAGCCCCAATAACTCCTTCTTGCCTTCGATATTGAGGCCAAGAATCGTGTAAATGGCCTTGCTGGCATAACGACCGTTTTCCTTGATTTTGTAATGGATAGCATCGAGCCAGACAATAGGATAGACAGCCTCCAGGTCGCGCTCACGCCAAGCTTGTAGTTCAGGCAGCAGCTTGTCAGTAACGGCATTGATGGTGCCGTTGGAAAGCTCCATTCCGTAGATATCGGCAATATGTGTGCGGATGTCCTGATAGCTGTTACCCAGGGCAAACAGGGCGGTAATCTTGCGTTCCAGTTCGTCGGTAAGCTGAGTTTGATGCTTCTTGACGATTTGAGGCTCGAAGGTGCCGGCACGATCCCGCGGCGCCTGCAGCTCGAAGCTGCCAGCGGGGCTTTTCATAGTTTTTGAGGTGGTGCCATTCTTGCGGTTGGGCTTATCCTCGCTGGCGAGGTGCTCTTCCAGCTCCGCTTTCATGGCAGCTTCAGTGAGTTGTTTGATCAGAGGGGTGAGGATGCCATCTTTGCCATTGAGGTCTTTACCCTCGCATAAGGCTTTGACGGCGGCATCCATATCGAAAGTAGGTTTGGTCATGGGTCATCTCTTTTTTGCTAATAGTAAAGAAATGACACAGAATTCTGAACACTACCCCTCTAGCTCTAGTCTGAGATCTAAATATGTAACTTAACTGCCACTATAGGAGATATGGTGGGTATCATTTCCTTTAGATACGATATCTATAATGAGTCCCAGAAAATATAAAACAATCTTTTTGAACAAACCCAGGATTACATAATCATATAAAATAATTTAACTTTCATATCAACAACCAATCAAAGCGGAGTATCTAAACAATATTAAATCGAGTACTCTTGATCTTCCCGCAATAAAAGATTAAGAGTCATAAAATACAATAGCCATCTATGAATAAATGAGACAAATTTCTATGACATGAAAGGCAGAGGTTAAGCCTCTCATACAATCAAAATTATATTTATAATAAGTACATCACCTATTCGCATCAAACCAACGATACATTTTTTAAATAGTCAAGTAAGGAAGTATTCTCGAAATATTACGTGCATCATCCACACCGCGATGCTGCTGACCTTCAAAGACAATACCGAGAGACTGTAGAGCAGATCCAAGTCCTGAACGACGCTTCTTACCTGTCTTTTCTTGCCATACTGCTTTCAGGTTGATATGCGGTTTAGCAAAAAAATCTGGCGCGCAACCGTGCCGTATCAGCTCTACTTTGATCTGCTTCCAATCGTATTCCCCCCAGCTAGCCCAGGCTTGATACTCATAATGAGATAACCATAAGTTAAGGAGACTCGTGCTTTCTCTGAAATCAGGCGCACTAGCCACCATGCTATTTTTGATACCTGTAAGTTCACTGCAAAACTTACTAAGTTTCGGATTAATCATTGGTCTAACAAATTGACTATGACTAGCTAAGATTTCACCATCCAAAGTAGTCAGTACAAGTCCGAATTCAATGACCTCCATTACCCCAACAGATAGTGGGCGATCATTCCAACAAGTTGCCTCAAGATCTACAATCAGCAGGTGCTTAATACCATTGAAGCAATTCTGAAAAACCATGCTAAACCCTATAGTATTTTTTAAAAATGAAAAAAATCCCATTAGTATACGAAAATTATAATATACATATAAACAGAGTGAGATATTTAGAACGAGCCCGTCATCAATTGACATGGCTCAATAGAGTATTGTAAATTTTTCAAGGGATATACTATATGGAAACAATAACATGTCCTTTAAGTACTTTTAATTATTAAATATTAGATTTCTTGGTATATCATTAGGTATTCATAAAAAATAATAAGCCATTTCAAAATATATGTGTGTATATTTATGAAGCTCTATAGCTCTCAGAACAAACTTATCAGCAAGCTAGATAGAGAAACTACAAACCACACAATATTTCTATCTTTACAATATGGTATAACTATGTTTAGAGCACTGCAACAGCCGGGTGAATCCATCCATTCCTTTATATTAAGAGTTTTTATAAAAGCTGGGTTTCGGAATATAAATAGCTTAATAGCTGGCGGGGGTGGATGGAGAGAGTACCCTTCAATTCCGGATACAGCCAAAAAATATTTCACTTTTTATCCCGAGAAAGTACTGATTGACATTTTTGACTCTACTTACTCTATCGGAACAGAGGACACTTTTAGCAGAAATAGATTTACACATTTTAAAGGCTTCCCGCAAATTCTTAACTACTCTCATGGACAATTTACTGGAAAACGAATACCTATTAAGTTTTGTAAAAGGTGTATTGAAGAAAAACTTGCAAATCAGGGCCATGCGTTTTTCGAAAGCAAGTGGTTATATATATCATATTGCGAAAAGCATAACTGTCCGTTATGGCAAATCAAAAGAACCCCTTCAGTAAAAAACAAAATTAAAAGCGTGATTTTAGGTGTTTTATCGGCTAACTGGGAGAAAGTATCCAGCTCAATAAAACATTTAACTTCAGAAGTTTACAATAATAAACATTATGAGGACCCCATAAGTAAGTGGAAACTTTACTTTTCTCCCTGTGCAAAACTAACCTACATAGAATATTTTGTTCAGACTTTATCCTATCAGAAAAATTACATTGGGAAATTTTCTGATAGGAGATCAGCAGAACCCACGAAGAGCGACCTGAACCTCTTAAGAGCAAGATTGAAGAGATATTGTCATATGAGTTTTTATGATGTGTACAGTAAAGAATTGCAATCAAACTATAAAATCATTAAAAACTTCGAAAAAGAAAATTTTGAAACTATAAAAGTTAAACGATGGGGAATGGAGTTCCCTATACTTAAAGATAAAAAGGGAGCCTGCGCATCTTGTTCCCGATGGAATATAGATTCTTTCACTGACTGTTCAATTTCTGGTGTTATAGCTAGCTCTCGTGAAAGCGATTATTCAAGAATGGAAATTAACAGCAATAATTATATTGACTTTACAAAAAGATGTGCTATTACTTGGCTAAACATACAGAGATATGAGTTTCGCAAGAAGTATGGTTATAAACATCCCTTAGGCCTTCCTGCACCTCTCAATCAATAAATATGTTCTCTATTTTTTAGGATACCTCCCCTTAGCCTTTAGAGGTTTAGGTAGAGCAACCTCTAGCCATTCACGATCATATAAATACAACCAATAAAAGGCTTTATTACAGTGTAACTTAATATCTTTACGAATTGCTTTAGGGTGGGATTTGTAATATTTAAGGATTTTTAGCCTATAGCGACGTCGCATTGACTCCATATGGCATCGTTTACGATAAGTTACTAGTTCAGGATGAGTTGAGATAACTTGTTCTACTGATCCTACACCAATTTTACAAATTGTAGCTATTCGATGCCGGTTCATTCTTGTATACCCAAGGTGAATAATTTCATCTCTACAAGCCTTAGATAATTTCTTTGGCTTAAGATTCAAGGGGATATCGTGGAGCGCTGCAAGTCTTTTCAGATAAGTTCTACTTTTCCCTGTAATTTTAGAGGTTTCATTAAGCGACCTGCTTCGTAGAATATCAATACATTTCCTCTCTTTCCTTTTCGTCCTCATAGCAAAATCCTTTTTACGGGTTTGGAATTCAAACTCTACACTATTATGATCCTCTAATAATTGCTGGAAGGTAGAAAAAAGCCAACTTGAGAAAAAAATGTGCTGGAAGGGATTATGGCTTGCTCCTTGAACTAAAAGTTGAGAAACATATCTGAAGTCTTCAGAAGATTTTGGGAGCGAGCTATTATAAAATGGCCGATACTGCTGTGAATATACATAAAAATTTTGCATTAATTTTAGACGCCTAATACGGCCACTATTCGTTACCAAGCCCATATTATTTAATTTAAGGCGATATTTTGAAGTAACATCTATTAACGGAATAGGCCATTTGATCTTTCTTAAAAAATCATATCCAAACTTACCTACCTTATATTCAACACTAGATGCTTCTTTAGCACAGCAGGTCACTGATGGTAACAATCCAAGGTTAATTCGTTGACGATTAAGTAAGTCAATTCTCTCTAAGAGTACTGGATGTATACCACAAGAAGAGACCCCAGGGATTTGATGCGACCTATGCCAATAAGCAACTCCATATTGATTTATATCGCTACAGGCGCACTCTTGACACCATTTCAAGCATAGCGAAGAACCTGCACCAAATGATGGGAGCTGACTTTCCCTTATTGATCTCGCGCTATCATTACTCAACATAAATTTTATTATGTTATTTGAATACTTAGGCAAATAAAATATATATATTGGAGCCAATGTCTGACCAAATAAAATTTCGTACGCTTCATCATCTGTCAGGGCTGAAAGTTTTTTTAGATTCGATGTCAAAAAGGGGTGTATGGAGGCCCTCTCCTCAGCAAGATATATTTTATTAAACTCTTTACCCTTTAATCCAGAAATAGTAGCAAAGCGAATAATTCGACTAAAGAAAAGTTCATCAGGAAAAGCTTTGGGCAGGAGCATATTGTCAAATATGGGGTGAAACTTACTTTGAGGATAGATGCTTGATCGGATTTTTAAATAAAATTTCCATTTTTTTTAACTCAGCTTCAGGATTCTCTGCAATAGATGCTCGCCTTATCAAGTCTGGATCTTTAATAAGTTCATTTAAGTCACCAATAGATTGCAAGTAAGATAGCTTCTGATGAAATTCATGGTGCTGGGGGCGATTTAAATCTCCGGGGATAATCATAACTTCTGATTTCGAAGTATCTATAGATTTAACGGAAATTTCACTAGTTTCGACCTTAGACCTATTATTACTCTTTTCCCTTCTGATACGCCGAAATTTTTCAAGCCTATTTATCCTTGCTTCATCTACAGATTTTTTGGAGAAATTTATAGCTTTTTTTGCTGCATACTCCAGGACATATTCTGTTATAGACTCGTTATCTGAACCAATTACTAAACGCTGAGACTCCCTATAAATTCTTACAGCCAGATCCATATTACCAATAGATAGATCATATAATTTGTCACTAAGAGATTTAGTTAAAGGAGTTTTTTCCTTTGTCCATTGCAACACCCAAAGTTCTTCAACAAACATGGTCCACTCCTCATCATTTTTCATCAAGTCCATAGTAAAAGAAGCTTGACTTTCTGCACGTCTTGCTGTCTTTAGAGTTTTCCCTAATAATTTGTCAAAAGGAGGGTTTGCACACAGAAGAATGGGAACTCCCAATTCATTCATAAGATTATGAAGAAACCCCAGAAATTTATCTTCGCCTCCAGCTTTTGCCAAATTTAAATGCTGCATTTCATCTATTATTATGACACCTAAAAAGCTAGACTTTATTTTAGCTTCAATTTGCTTAACAAGTAGATCACTCGTTTTTTCTGGCTTAGTCTCTTCTCCTCCAAGCTTTCTATCAATTTCCGATAAAATCTTAAGACAAAGGGCTCTGATACTTGAGTTTTCTGGGCAATCTACTTTAGCCCATACTACTTGCTTAATATATAAAGGCTCACCTTGGTATTTACGATGCTCAATAACTTCTGGAAAACAATTTAAAATCTGCTCTAGCATACAACTTTTTCCGACACCGCTTTCCCCAAGTAAAGTTATACCACTCCCGTTAGATTTGAAATAACCTGTTCTAGGAGCAACTTTAGATCGTTGGTCTACAGGGTAGTGTAAATAGTTCATGGTTGTCGGCGACAGGGGATTCTTGCTTGAATAACCTTTCTTAATCGCAATTTCAATTGCTCTAAAGCATTCTAGATATACTGGAAGAGGCTGCCTTAACTCTTCGATTCTTGTAAGGTATTCAATACGCTCGAAAGCACTCAACTTTCTCTCGTTTTCAGAAAATGAAGGATAGCTACTTAATTTTTCTACCAAATCCTCATCTTTCAATTTTTTTGGTAATGCTTCGATCAAGGGGTTCCCCCGATGCTCCGGGAGTATTGCAATGTTATACTCTGCATAATTTACACCTCTCACTGGTTCCGCCTCTTCCTTTTTATTAATGAGACAGCTTCATTTTTCCTTTTTGACTCTAAGTTCTCATCATCGGGATATAGTTCTGATTTCTCTTCTCTAATGGATTCACCGTATTCAATTCGTCTATCAAGAACCGCCTCTTTTCTTCGTGTTCTCATTCCCTTTATTCGCTCAGTCTTACTCTTATCTTGTACATCTTTTTTTGTTTCACTTTTTGCTACTTGGCTAACTAATTTACGTCTATTATGTCTTTCTATAGACTTTTTACCTGGTTTATTTTTACATTTTTCTTTCTTTTTCCAATCTTTAAAATACAATATATCAGCTTGATGCTTATCACTAAGGCTTGCAGAAAACTTCATCAAGTTGCATTTAGTGAACCCTTCGCGCTCCTTAAGGCGAACATATATGAATGAAGAGTTATCTTGATCGATACGAGCTTCCATTTTCCAGCACTTGGTAGACCTGGCAAGCACTTTCCATTCTTGAAATTCTTCCCGGTCACATTCATAGTACATATCCTCATTTAAGCGGATACCTTTACTCGTCATAGATACTTCTACCGCAGGTAGAAGTTTAGCCCTTACTTCGGACTCCTCTGATCTACTTAAAGCATGCCGATGCTTTTTTAGATGGATATTCCAATAATTAAGCGGTGTAGGGGGCAATCCATTTTGCACTAACAAGACGGATTGTGCAGCTAAACCGTCAAATAGAGAATTATTATGCTCCATAACCTCATCAATAAGTAATTTTGTTACTTCATCTAATGTATATGTTGCATCGAGACGTGGATCACGATCACCTCGAATATAATGATGTCCTCTAGTTGTCCCTAATAATTCATGGACTAGATTTTTATTCAATATTTCGAATCTTCGTTCCACAATGCCTTTAAGATCGGCGCGATAAGGTGGAGCTATACTCAGGTGACCGATTAATGGAACGGCTAATTTTTCAGCGCTCTTACATATAAACTCCCCTCGATCGCAAAGCAAACGCTGGGGGATATGATGGCAAGGCCATTCATGATCTTCGATTTCGATACCGAACCTAGAACAATAACTTTTCTTATCCGTAAAGCTATTGACAAGAGCTTGACGACCCGCACGCCAAGAAGCATATTCCATAGAAACGTGAAGCCCAACAATCATCCTGCTTTCTTTATCTACCACACAATAAACAGTAGGCCTACCTAGAACATGAGAGCGCCTAAATTCAGAGACAATATGAACATCCAGTACTGTTGAATCCAATTCAAAGCAACTTCCAGGAACTTCGGTATGATCTGTCGCAGCTCCTCTTAACCCACGCTTGTTTCTTTCAAAGTCACCCACTGTAGTTTGCTTTCGGATTATTTCATTTTTTGGGATTAATTTTTTAACCCAATATATAAAAGTACGATATGATGGAACATTCGGCGACCTAGATTCACTCTCTGCCAGTATTAGTTCTTGTGAGTATAGCTCCTTCAACATTTTTTCATAAACTTGACTAAATGGAACTCGACGCCCTTTCAAGCCATACTTCTTCATCGCTAAAATAAAATTATTCTTATCATTTTCCGAAGTGTTAACCCCTTGATGTATTTCCATGCTCGGTGTAAGCATTCTTATTGGAGCTCCACGTTTAAGACCTCCTGAGACCCTAACTCTTCCAGCTCCTCCAGAATTCTTGTAAGCAGGCAGGAGGGCATTTCTTTCTTGCCCACCCCTCCAATATTGATTTAATAACCTATATATTCTCTGAGCCCTTACCCCTTTACTTTTCGCCTGATTTACCAGAACTTTGCTTCTTTCTTCAGTAGAAATCTCAAGGAGAAAATCTGGATTTTCTATTAGCTCACTTATCAGCTCAATATTTCTATCACGTTTTTTAATATGAGCTTCAGGTATCAACCCCTCATCAGCTAGCTGATAGTAGGGAAGAGGACTAAAGTTTCTTTTCACAGCTCCTCCTTTAATCGCACACAAAAATCTGGAGCTATCAATCTTAATAGGCCTTCTTAAACCTCCAGATTCTTCAAGATTAAAAAGAACCAGAATATTTATATCATAAAAAAGTTCAAGAACACGATACACACCACTATCAACCCCATCAATATCAGTTATACTCCAAACACTGTTTCGTTCAACTCGCATGCTTACCTACCGATTGATGAAAGAATATTTGTTATATCTATAACTCCAGACTCTGCTATCGGTTTACTTAAGTCTACCTCAACTTTCTTAATAGCGATTAAATGCTTCAAAAGTACTAAAGCTTCATCGTTCTTAACATCTACATTTTTACAGAATCCATTGCATATATCTTCGATCAAATTGATCCCGACATGTAATGTCTTTATGGCTTGCTTTTCTATACTTTCCTTAAATCTACGTCCTTGTCTATATGCAGAGGTAAACCACTGAATATTTTTAGATTGAATAACCGATATTTCATTCATAGTATATATATGGAAATTTACCCCCAGAAGCTCCCACCAAATACGTTCAATTTCTAATTTTTCAGCTGTACGCTTTATTGATAGTTCTTGGGCTGATTTAACAGAGATAGCCTCATACCAAAAGTCGTGTTTATCTGTGCAAGTCAAAACAAAGTCTGTAGTCATGACATTGTATGATCCAGAACCAGGCACTTTTGGATGATTTATATCTAGATTCTTTGCAATCTTGATAGAAAAGTCTAGGGGGAGAAGGGGAAACTGTTCCCTTATATCGATTACTGAATCACAGTTTTCAACCAGATAGAAGAGACAGCTTTCGTTTTCTGAGAGGGTATGATGCTCTCTATTAACTTTAATACCCTGAATTTTTCCACTATTTCCCTTAGATTTAACATCCTGAACTCTCAGCCAGGGTTTGTATTCTTCTCCAGCTCCCAGCCCATACTTGTTTTTCAGAGCTCTTTGAAAATCAGTTAGCCTCTCTAACCTTCTGTGTCGCGCCAAAACTTTTCACCCCAATCTGATTTATGACTAAAGCATTAACATCTTAGGTCTGTAAGATTTATTAATCCGGTATCTATAGTATACATACTGAGGTCATATTTAAGTGGTTGTGTTCATCCTTATTCAAACATTATGAAATTTAGCAGATCTTACAAATTCGTAGGACCGCTACGCCTAAACCGTAGAGTGTTTCTACCTATTATAAATCTGATTTTTTTATGTTATATGATTTAAGGATTGTCTTGATAATTTCTTATAAAAAGAAAATATCTCATAAAATTTTCAGCCAAAGTAAATCTACTATGAGTCATAGAAATAGGCTCTATGACTCATTTAATGGGTATTTTGTGAGTCATAGAAATAGGCTCTATGACTCATTTAATGAGTATTTTGTGAGCCATATAAAGCCTTACACAACTTCTGAGCTTGGCTTAAAATACGGAAGGCCTTAAAAGGTGGCATTCAAATCAACAGTTTGCACTTAATATCTATATATAAGATTTGGTTTGTTATCGATTTTGAACTAGTAACGAAGGATATATTGTTATATTCATCCTCATTTATTCCTGCTGCATAGGCTGCACGACTACCTCTCCCGCTGAGTGCACTCGCAGATGTGGCAATATTCACACTTTATAATTAGTGTTCAAACTTTATTATTCAGTGTTCAAACTTTTTCTACAGTGTTCAAACTTTATTGTACCGGCACACCATTAAGCCACCTCTCCTGCAGCATGACCTGAAGCCCAAGCCCATTGGAAATTAAACCCGCCGAGCCAGCCGGTTACATCGAGAACCTCACCAATAAAATAAAGCCCCTGCCGGGTTTTACATTCCATAGTACGGGAAGAGACCTGTGCAGTATCGACTCCACCTAATGTTACCTCAGCAGTGCGATATCCCTCAGTGCCCGCCGGTACCAATTTCCAGCTTTGTAACTTTTCCCCAGCTTGCTGTAACTCCCCCTCCCCAAACTGTTTTAGGGGGCGGCTAATAATTTGCGCTCGCTGCAGGAAAAACTGTACTAACTTTTTGCTCCAAACCTCAGCCAAAACGCTGTGTAAGTGGCTATCCGGGCTCTGTTGTCGGCGCAGCGGTAACCACTCTGCCAGATTTTTCTCTGGAGCCAAGTCAAATATTACCGTTTGACCTTCTCGCCAGTGGCTGGAAATTTGCAAAACCGCTGGCCCACTCAGCCCCCTGTGAGTGAACAGCATCTGCTCCTGGAAACTACCTTCAGCGCAAGAAGCAGTCACTGAAAGGGAGGTTCCAGGCAAGGTACCCTGACGCTCCAATTGCCGTTTATGCTGGGTGAATGGCACTAGCGCTGCTCGAGTTGGGACTAAATCAAGCCCAAACTGCTCAGCGATCTCATAGCCAAACCCGCTCGCCCCCATGGTGGGAATAGAAAGGCCTCCAGTAGCCACGACCAAGGATTCACAGGTAACCGTCCCCATACTGGTTTCGACCTTATACCCCTGCCCCAGAGCTCGAATTTGAGTAATGCTACAGCGCGTGCGGATCTGTGCCTTGGCCGCACGGCATTCCGCTAGTAACAAGTCGACAATATCCCTTGATTTATTGTCGCAAAAGAGCTGACCGAGAGTTTTCTCGTGATAGGCAACTCCGTGCTTCTCCACCAGTGCAATAAAGTCCCACTGGCTATAGCGAGCCAAGGCGGACTTACAAAAATGGGGGTTATTACTGTAGAAGTTCTCTGCACTGGTGTAGAGATTGGTAAAGTTGCAGCGGCCACCACCAGACATCAAGATTTTCTTTCCGACTTTGTTGGCGTGGTCCAGGACCAACACGTTGCGCCCGCGCTGGCCCGCTGTAGCCGCGCACATTAGTCCAGCTGCCCCAGCGCCAATGACCAATACATCGACGCTTTCAGGTAGCTGGCTGGTAGAAACCTCTGTCATAGGTAGGAAATAGTACTGCAGTAAGACCGGTGATCAGGTGCGAGGCAGGGTAACGCCGCGCTGGCCCTGGTATTTGCCACCACGATCGGCATAGGACACATCACATACTTCATCGGATTCGAAGAACAGCATCTGTGCCACACCCTCGTTGGCATAGATCTTCGCAGGCAAGTTAGTGGTGTTGGAGAACTCCAAAGTCACATGACCTTCCCACTCCGGCTCCAGTGGCGTCACATTGACGATAATACCGCAACGGGCATAAGTGGATTTACCCAGGCAAACCGTCAATACAGAGCGCGGGATACGGAAATACTCCACTGTACGCGCCAGGGCAAAGGAGTTTGGCGGAATAATGCAGTGGTCGCCTTCAACATCCACAAAGCTGTTTTCATCGAAGGTCTTGGGGTCAACTGTCGCTGAGTGAACATTGGTGAAAATCTTAAATTCACGAGCACAGCGAACATCGTAGCCATAGCTGGAGGTGCCATAGGAGATGAGTCGATCGCCATTATCGTTATGACGCACCTGACCGGCCTCAAAAGGCTCAATCATACCGTGCTGCTCTGCCATGCGGCGAATCCACTTGTCGGACTTGATACTCACTCCGTCCCCCCTGAATAGAATAATTAGTGCTCAATTAAAGAGGCGGAATCATAGCCGGTTTAGGCTGTGCAAAAAAGTGCCTATCCAAGGAATTCTCACTTGTTGCCACTGGACAGATACTGTATAAATTAACAGTGCTACTGTATGCACATACAGTTTAAGGCGAAGATAGTGGCCAGATCGGACTAAAATTCAGTGGTGGAATCGTGGGCAGCGCAGAAAACTTCATAGAAAACAATCAGTTAGACCGCCAGGCAAAACACCAGAAACTGGCACAGCTACTCACCAGAGCCGATATCTGGCAAGCAGCGAATGAACCCCGACGACAGCGAAACGGCATCGCCAGTGGTTATCCAAGCCTCGATGCCCTCCTAGCGAACCACGGCTGGCCAAGAGGGGCCACTACTGAGCTACTCATGGACCAGATGGGTATCGGTGAACTCACCCTGATACTTCCGGCCCTGGCAAATCTCACTCAGAGGGGGCAAATGATCATACTGGTCAATCCACCCCATATCCCCTATGCGCCCTCATTGGCCAACAGTGGTATCCGCCTTGAGAACCTGCTGATCCTGCACCCCCGAGGCCCCAAGGATACTCTCTGGGCGATCGAGCAGTCCCTACAATCCGGAAGCTGTGGTGCCTTACTCAGCTGGCAGGGGCGGCAATCCCAGAAGCATAAAGATCTTCGTCGCCTGCAACTCGCTGCCCGCAATGGGGACTGTCTGCACTTCCACTTTCGCCCTCAGTGTGAATCAGCAAACCCCTCACCCGCGAGCTTGCGCATACAGCTCACTCCCAGGGAAGGAGAGCTGGCACTAAGGCTTTTAAAGCAATTGGGTGGAAATTCAGGCCAGAACCTCTATTTGGCAAGAGCAGCAAAACTGGTCCGACGGGACCAACCAATGCACTGAACGGTTCCGAGGGATAGCTCCATGCTCTGGCTTTGTATTCAATTCCCCAGGCTTCCGTTAGAAGTTCTGACCCGCGCTCAGCAACAAGGAGAAGAGGCTCTACCCCAAGTTGTGGTTGAAAAACAGTTGGTGATTGATAGAAACCCAGCGGCATCCCAATGCGGCGTCGAGACCGGGCTCAGTATTGCCACTGCGTCTGCTCTCTGTGCAGACTTACAGCTGCTACAACGCGATTCCCAGCGGGAACAACAAGAGTTACAGCAGCTGGCCCAGTGGGCATACAGCTTTACACCACTTGTATCACCTCAGTCCGCAGGGCTTTTGAGTAATGGCGAGAGCACTCCCGCCCACCTCTATCTGGAACTGAGTGGCTGCCTAAAAGCCAGCGGTGGCTTCAAGGCATTGATACAACAGCTGAGCGATGAGCTTGAACAGATGGGGATCTACAGCCTGATGGGCCTCGGCCACAGTCCCAGTGCAGCTCATATGCTAAGCCAACTGACCGAACACCGGCACTGGCTTGCGCAATCAGATTCTCCGCCCAGCCCTCAGCAGTGGAGACAGTGGATTAGCTTTGCCCCATCCAAGCTCCTTAATTGCGACAACAAAACTATTTCCAAGCTCTACGCATGTGGTATCAAGCGAGTAAGCCAGCTGCTCGCTATTCCACTCTCTGAGGTAGGCTCTCGTTTTGGTCGCCCATTTGTGGACTACCTGGCACGCCTGAACGGAACTCGCCAAGATCCAGTCTGTAGTTATCAGCCCCCAGCACAATTCCGCAGCGAGCTATTTTTCCCCAGCCCCTTGGATAATAGCGAACAGCTGCTATTTCCTATCGGTCGCCTACTAAGGGAATTATGCTTCCAGTTGCAGCGACGCCAGCTCTACACACAACAGTTAAATTGGCATATGGATTTCGGCCAAAATAAATCTCAGGAAATAACCGTAGAACTCTCCACTCCGCAGTTGGACCCTCAACGCCTAATAGCACTAACCAAGCTGCAAATGGAAAGAGTAACTCTTGATCAGCCAGTGCAGTCCATCAGCTTAAATTGCAAGCATTTACTCCCCTTGGAGCAGGGATCACTGGATGAAGATTTATTTGGTGAAGGCAGCCAACATAAACGCAATCAACAGCTATTAGACAAATTAAAAGCCCGCCTCGGTCATCAAGCACTCTCGGGAATTGCCCTAAAAGAAAGCTACCTACCAGAGCAGGCCTGGCAAAATACAGATACCCTGATAATTAAAAGTAACGCTAAGGGACAGCAAATTAAGCCCATCCAAGCACCGCGCCCCAACTGGCTATTAGCTCGTCCAACCAAACTGGAAAGTAGCGAGCACAAGTTATTTTATCAGGGAGAGCTACAACTATTACAGGGGCCAGAGCGAATTGATGGCTATTGGTGGCAGCACGGGCGTCATGGGCGGGATTACTATATCGCAAGAAATAAAAGAGATGAGCTCTACTGGGTCTTTCAGGATCTTACAACCGAAGAGTGGTTTTTACATGGCGTTTATAGCTAAGCCTAAACCCCTTTCTTAATACTGATCTTCACCAAAACCCAAATCCCATCACAATCAACAGATAGACGCCGAGAGAATCAGCATGAGGTACGCCGAACTCTTTTGTCAAAGCAACTTTTCTTTTCTGCAGGGGGCATCGCATCCGCAGGAATTAGTCCAAACTGCTTACAACCTGCAATATACAGCCCTTGCTATCACCGATGAATGCTCCCTTTCCGGAGCTGTTAGAGCCTATAAAGAACTTGAAACCATCAAGTCTACAGACTCTAAAAATCCCGAGTTTAAACTAATTTTTGGCAGTTATTTCCGGCTCCATAACAACATAGAAATAATTCTACTGGCTCCGGACAAAACTGCCTACAGCGAGCTATGCCAGTTAATTTCAAAATCACGCTTAAGGGCGGAAAAAGGAACCTACATTACTTATCAAAGTGACTTGGTAGAGCTATGCAAAAACCTAATTGCCATCTGGATTCCAAATTTCATTAAGATAGAAATACCTGAAGAAATCAAGAAAACCTTCAGCGAACGGTTTTACATTGCCATCAACAACCACCTACACGCAGAGGAAAGCCTTAAGTCCAATATAATTACTGAGCTTGCAAGAAGAGAGAATATTTCCTTGGTTGCAACCAATCATGTGTTGATGCACTGCTATAGCCGAAAGCCATTACAAGATGTACTCAACGCAAATTATCATAACTGTACCCTGGATAATCTAGGGTATCGTATTGAGCAAAATGCTGAACGTTACCTTCGCAGCTTAGGTGATATCCAGTCGTTACACTCCAAAGAGTCTATAGACAATACCAACCTTATTGCCAAACAGTGTACTTTTTGCTTGAGCGAACTCAGTTACGAATACCCATCAGAAGTTATCCCTCAAGAAAGTAATGCGAGCAGCTATTTAAAAAAGCTAGTACAAATAGGAAGGGCTGCTCGCTGGCCACAGGGTCCTGAAAAGAGAATTGATGAGATTATCAATAAAGAACTCGCAATAATAGCAGAACTGCAGTATGAGCATTACTTTCTAACCATTTATGATATAGTCCAGTTTGCCCGGGAAAATCATATCTTGTACCAGGGCCGTGGCTCCGCAGCCAATTCAGTAGTTTGCTACTGCCTATTCATCACAGAGATAGATCCTCATAAAATTGGATTGCTATTTGAACGGTTTATCTCACGGGAACGCAATGAACCCCCAGATATTGATGTAGACTTTGAGCACGAACGACGTGAAGAAGTTATTCAGTATATTTACACAAAATATAGCCGCAAAAGAGCTGGACTTACCGCTAGTAAGATCACCTACCGCTTTAAAAGTGCCGTAAGGGATATCGGCAAAGCCCTTGGTATCAACGCTGCCACAATAGAACAACTTATTGCTGAACGCGCCTGGTGGGACACTCTAGATAGCTTCCCCCAACAGATGCAGAAAGTGGGAATAGATCCGAGCAGCGCAATAGGAAAAATGTTCCCACAGTTACTGCAGCAAATATATGGTTTTCCAAGACATCTATCGCAACATGTGGGCGGTTTTGTTATTACAGAACAACCATTGCACCAGCTGGTTCCTATTGAAAATGCCGCTATGGAGGATCGCACCCTAATCCAATGGGACAAAGAGGATATTGAAGATTTAAAACTAATGAAGGTCGATGTGCTCGCGCTGGGTATGCTGACTGCACTGCGTAAATCCCTGAACTATATTGCTCTATACGGCCCCAAATTGCGTTTGCAAGATATTCCCGCCGAAGATCCACAGGTCTACGAAATGATGTGCAAGGCCGATACCGTTGGAGTCTTTCAAATTGAATCTCGCGCTCAAATGAGCATGCTACCAAGATTACAACCTCGAAATTTTTATGAGCTTACTATAGAAATCGCCATTGTCCGCCCTGGGCCAATTCAAGGCGGCATGGTACACCCCTATTTGAAACGCAAGCAGGGGTTGGAGACCGTGCGCTACCCTCATAACAGTTTACGCCCAGTGCTTGAGCGCACTCTCGGTGTTCCTATATTTCAAGAACAAGTTATTCAACTATCGATGGTCGCAGCAGGGTTTAGCGGCGGTGAAGCGGATGAGCTTCGCCGAGCCATGGCCAGCTGGGGAAAAAATGGGGACTTGTATAAATTCAGGGATAAGCTCGTGCGGGGGATGCAAAGTAATGGCTATAGGGAAAGTTTTGCTGAACAGCTCTTCAACCAGATGAAAGGTTTCGGCTCCTATGGCTTCCCCGAATCTCACTCTGCAAGCTTTGCGCTTTTAGCCTATTTTTCTGCCTGGATTAAATACCATCACCCAGCGGCCTTTTACTGTGGGCTGCTCAATAGCCAACCGATGGGATTCTATGCGCCGGCACAGCTGGTTTATGATGCTCAACGGCATGGAGTTAAGGTTTTGCCTATTGATGTACTTTATAGCTATTGGGATCACAGCTTAGAGATACAAGAGCCCTCTTCACCTCAACAAAGAGCCTCCTCAAAAAATTACGATGCTAAAGGAAAAACAGCAGTTAACACGCCGGCAATACCGTCCAAGGAAAATTCAGCATTCAGCAATAAAACTCCCGCTTTACGCCTGGGCATGCGTCTAATTAAAGGGCTAAAAGAAACCACAGAGAAAGCTATCCTAAAGCTTAGAGCGGATGCAAAAGTCCAATCTTTAAAACAATTTCAAGAACTTTCAAAGCTAAACCATGAGCAGCTTTCCTGCCTTACTAAGGCTAATGCATTTATCAGCTTGACTCGAAATCGCCATAACGACAATTGGACTTCTATAGAAACCGATTACAGCAAGCCACAGACAAAATTTTTACCGCGAAATTATATAAAAGACAGTAGCGACATTGACTATAGCAGTACAGGATTAACTCTAGGCGAACATCCTGTCGCACTACTAAGAAGGCAAAAGAAATTTCAGAAATATACTAAGGCAAAGGATCTTACCTACCGTCTTGATCAAGAAAAGATTGACATCATTGGACTGGTAACTTGCCGACAACGGCCCGGAAGCGCATCTGGAGTGATGTTTTTAACCCTGGAAGATGAAACAGGCTGCATAAATGTAGTGATTTATGAGGCCTATCAAACCTTATATAAAGCAGAGATTATCCATGGAGGCATATTGATTGTTCATGGGGAGCTACAAATCTCTAAAGAAGCCAATAACAACAGCTATAAGACCACCCATGTCATCGCCAGAAGAATATCAAGTGTCAATGAGAAAAATTACCAGAAGACAAGAAATTTTCATTGAAAACACTTCCCCTAGACGTATTCCAGTGACCTTATCGAGCAACCCTCACTCAAGTAACTCTACTTCACCTAGTGAGGGAGGAGTTCATATCTAAGTACAGGAAGAGAGAAGGCTTTAAACTCATATCACTGGCAGCCCAAAAGTCATCTCTGCTCAAAAGGATAGATGTCATAGTAGGTCGCGTTATCAACTCCCTCTTCCTTCGTAAAAACGGCGGTCCAAGCCCCAAATCGTGTTACAACGGGCAACCATAAGAAGTCTTGATTCTGTAGATTTGAAGGTAGGGATTGCTGTTTGGCCTTGGCAATAAGTTCAAAATTGTCCCTTCCAAAGGCCCTACCGGCTATTTCATCCTTAAAACAGGGTCGGTAATATTTAGGGTACAACTGGATGTCTTTACCTTTCAACGCTGAGATAAGCAAATCTGATTTTTCCTGGGCATCTACCGGCCCCTCTGTACAGACCAGTTTTGGGCCGAACCAGGGCTTATCCGTATAGCCATTGGCTCCCGCTTTCATATCAACGGCATCCAGCTCAGAAGCGGCAACGACTTCTATTCGATCTTTAACAAAAACCAGATAGACCGGCCGCGAAAGTGTGACTACATACAACCCATAAATCAATGCAGCCAGCTGTACCGTTCCCACCAAAAGATAATCGCGGACTAATTCACGCCTGGGCTTCTGGGGGTTAAAGATCACCATAGACATCAAAGGCCCCATGGCCAACTCTACGCCCATTACAAGCAAAAAGAGATTCGCCCCCGCCATCATGTCGGCAAGTTCGCCTGGATACCAAATCCCATAAACGGCAACCAGCATCAAAGCCGCTACCGATAATGTAATCAGAGCGTGGTAGCCCGTCGCTTTTAACTTTGCTTGTAACATCTACCTACCTTATCAACAAAAAAAGCCCCCTATAAAGGAGGCTTTTTATCACAACTTAAGCAGGATTATGCGCGACATTCAGCCGGTGCAATATTGCCTGGCAGAGTTGCCTGTGCTGGAGCATTAGCCTTACCTGCAGCGTAGCAAGTCCAGATAATTGGTGCGGTTGGGCGAGTACCTACCACCAGGGCAGCGCCTGCAGCAGTGGGAATCAGGCTCAGGGTCTCAGTACCTGCAGCGGATACACGAGTACCGAAAGCGATATCAATCTGACCAGTAGAAGTTGTTACCACAATGGTGTTTACATTCTGGGAGCCACCTACAGCACCGTTATTACCCAGAGTCAAGGTACAAGTACCGGCAGCAGCACAAGGGGTAGTCGCAGCATTAATTGCAGCAGAGGTTGGGTAACCGGCTGCAAAACCACCGGCAGCATCCGGCACTACGTTAGCTGCGTTGTCAGCAACAATTGCGCGCGCTTCAGTAGCCAAAGTGAGGCCCTCTGCTACTCGGGAGCGAGCGGTGTAATCTTGGTAAGCCGGCAGAGCTACAGCTGCCAAAATACCGATGATCGCGACTACGATCATTAATTCAATAAGAGTAAAACCCTGTTGCTTTTTCATTGTAACCGTCTCCATACAGACTATTTGAAATAGTGAATCCCGTGAGGAAGTCGCAGAACAATATACAAGCTTTGTGCCAACGTTAACAAATACTAATTACAACCCCATCCTGCAACTGCGTTACTGATCACACATTCGTTCTCTGCATCGGATTCACCCTATGGAGATTGACACTAATCTTCGATATCCGACAAAAATTGTCACTCTTTGGCAGTTGACGGCTATACCCGAGACATTTAGTAAGTCTTTCAATTTATTGGCTCTCGTTCATTATTTCGCTATATTCCGTTCGATATCCTAAATATACGCTTTGGATGTAATGCTTTAGGCTAACCCAGCTTCTTAAGCAACAAGCATGTAGTAACCCTATACGGCAGTGTGACCAATGACAGCACCCCCTCTAAGCGGCCTAGCCAAGCGTTTGGTTGCCGATCAAATTTTTGATGAATCAACCGCGCTATCTGCCGTTAAAGCGGCCCGACGAGAAAATCAAAGCTTTGTCCAGCATATAGCGGAAACGAAACTGGTTAAAAGCTCTGAGCTCGCCAAGATCGCTTCACAGGCATTTGGCACTCCGCTTTTTGACCTCAGCAGCTATAACTTTGAGCTAATTCCAAGGGATATCGTCGACGATAAGCTTGTCAGTAAACACTTCGCTCTTCCGCTGTATAAAAGGGGCAACCGGCTATTTGTAGCGGTGGCGGACCCAACCAATCTTGCCGGCCTGGATGAGATAAATTTTAATACTGGGTTGAGTACTGACCCCGTTATAGTCGAGGCCGATAAGCTTGCCAAAGCCATTGAGAACTACCTGTCCCAGGGTGACGATATGGGAGCGGGTCTCGATGGCATGGAGGACGAGGAACTTGATGCCCTCAATGTTGGTGAGGACGATTCCGATCGCAGCAGTGATGAGGAGCCCGGTGGCGATGAAGCACCGGTAGTTCGCTTTGTAAACAAGGTGCTTCTCGACGCAATCCGCACCGGAGCTTCGGATATCCACTTTGAACCTTACGAAAAATCCTACAGAGTGAGATTTCGTACCGACGGGGTCTTGCACGAAATTGCCAAGCCTCCCATTCAATTGGCCTCCAGACTTTCCGCACGCCTCAAAGTGATGTCCAAGATGGATATTTCTGAGAAGCGGGTTCCCCAAGATGGCCGCATAAAAATGAAGCTATCCAAAACCAAGGCTATCGATTTCCGCGTTAACAGCCTGCCGACTCTCTGGGGTGAAAAAATTGTACTGCGTATTCTCGACCCTTCCTCTGCCAAGCTCGGCATTGATGCCCTTGGGTATGAGGATGAGCAAAAGCAAATCTATATGGACGCCTTGGCCCAACCGCAGGGAATGATTTTAGTTACCGGTCCCACAGGATCAGGAAAGACGGTCTCTCTTTATACGGGGCTTAATATCCTGAACACCCCGGAGCGCAATATCTCTACCGCAGAGGACCCGGTAGAGATCAATCTCGAGGGCATCAACCAGGTCAATGTTTCAGCAAGAGTTGGACTCGACTTTGCCGAGGCCTTGCGTTCGTTCCTGCGGCAGGATCCCGATATTGTTATGGTGGGGGAAATTCGGGACTTGGAAACGGCCGAAATCGCCATTAAGGCAGCACAAACCGGGCACTTGGTGCTTTCAACATTACATACCAACTCTGCACCGGAAACCCTGACTCGCCTAATGAATATGGGCGTCCCTACTTTTAATATTGCCACCTCTGTGAGCGTTATTATTGCGCAACGCCTGGCTCGAAGATTGTGTAATGAGTGTAAGAAACCAGCCACCCTTCCACCCGAAGTGCTCGAGGCTGAGGGCTTTTCCGCCGTTACAATCCCCGAAAGCGACTGGAGCATCTTTCAGCCCGTGGGTTGTGAGCACTGCTCTAAAGGCTATAAGGGCCGCGTAGGTGTGTATGAAGTGGTTCGCATCACTGACGGCATCTCCAGAATTATAATGGAAGGAGGCAACTCTATTCAGATTGCAGATCAAGCTCGGCAAGAGGGCTTCAACAATCTGAGAGTTTCAGCACTGAGAAAGGTTGTGATGGGTGTCACCAGCCTGGAGGAGGCCAACCGGGTCACCAAGGATTAACTGCTATTAGCCTAATATGGGATTAGGCTCCGCAGTGAAATCTCGTTTTAAGCCGGTATAAGCCGCCGAGTTTTAAGATATCGAATAAAGAATCAAAAGCACTCTTCTGTCGACTTCAAATATGCAGAAGTGAAAAGTATATCCAGGGTAACATTTATGGCCAACGCTACAGCAGTTGCATACATCTACAAGGGAGTAGACAGTAAAGGGGCTAAAATTCAAGGTGAGATCAACGGTACAAGTCCAGCACTGGTAAAGGCCCAGCTGCGCAAACAGGGGATCATCGCCAATCGCGTACAGAAGAAGCCTACCCCCCTGTTCGGCGGCGGCAAGAAAAAAGTCAAACCTGCCGATATCGCACTGTTTACTCGGCAGATGGCTACCATGATGAAGGCTGGTGTACCTCTGGTACAAAGCTTTGAGATTGTTGCTGACGGTATGGATAACCAGGGGGTCAAAGAATTAGTTTATAAAATACGCACCGAAGTTGCCTCGGGCACGGCATTTGCAGATGCACTGCGTAAACACCCGATGTACTTTGACGATTTATTCTGCAACTTAGTTGCCTCAGGTGAACAGTCTGGCGCACTGGAAACCATGCTAGACAGAATTGCCACCTATAAGGAAAAAACAGAATCCTTAAAGGCAAAAATCAAAAAAGCAATGACCTACCCTATTGCGGTAATTGCAGTTGCACTTGTTGTAACTTCAATTCTGCTAATCAAGGTAGTCCCTCAATTTGCCACCACTTTCTCTAGTTTCGGAGCGGATCTACCCGCATTCACAAAACTGGTCGTCAGCATGTCAGAATGGATGCAGGCAAACTGGTTTATAGCCCTTGTTATTACTATTGTCGGTATTGGCGGCACGATCGAAGCCAAAAAGCGCAATAAAAAAGTGGCCGAGTTTTTTGACCGCCTTATTTTAAAACTGCCAATTATCGGCCAAATTACCTACAACTCTATCTCAGCACGTTTCGCCCGTACCCTTTCGACAACCTTTGCCGCCGGGGTTCCCTTGATCGACGCACTTAAGTCTGTTGCAGGAGCAACCGGAAATAGTATCTATACCGAGGCAACCCTTAAAATAAGAGATTCCGTCGCAACGGGTATCCCCCTCAATACCGCGCTACGAACATCGGGGGTTTTTCCCACCATGCTGATACAAATGACAGCCATCGGTGAAGAGTCTGGTGCCCTGGATGAAATGTTGGGTAAGTCAGCCGACTACTACGAAGAGGCTGTAGACAATATGGTCGACAACCTTACTACGCTGCTTGAGCCGCTAATTATGGCAGTGCTGGGTATTCTGGTCGGCGGCTTGATGATCGCCATGTACCTGCCTATTTTCCAGCTGGGTCAAGTTGTTTAAGACAGATGATTGAAACCCTAACCTTTTACCCGGCGCTGCTCATAGGCAGCGCCTTTATTTTGGGCCTACTTATAGGCAGCTTCTTAAACGTCGTAATCCTGCGCCTCCCCATTATGATGGAGCGAGAATATAAGCGGGACTTCTATAGTTACTTTGATAAAGAGCCTCCTAGCGAGGAGCAGAAAGAGTTAGAAAAGCCTTTTAATCTGGTACTACCACACTCCCACTGCCCCAAATGCCATGTTGAGATCAAAGCCTGGCAAAATATCCCCATTGTTAGCTACCTATTTCTTCGCGGCAAGTGCGGCTCCTGTAGCACCTCCATTTCCAAACGTTACCCAATGGTGGAACTGATTACCGGCATTTTGACCGCTATCGTTGTCTGGCAATTGGGCTTCACCTGGCAGGCTTTGGCTGGATGCTTTTTTACCTGGGCCTTGGTCGCCTTAACAGGTATCGATTTTGACAAGCAACTGCTTCCAGACAGTATTACTCTGCCGCTACTCTGGGCCGGTTTAATCATCAATATTTGGGGAGTGTTTGCTTCTCTGCAGGACGCAGTAATCGGTGCTATTGCCGGCTACCTATCTCTTTGGCTGGTGTTCCACATCTTTAAGATTGTTACCGGCAAAGAAGGTATGGGGGCTGGTGACTTTAAAATCCTGGCAGCTATCGGAGCTTGGTTTGGCTGGCAGGTGCTACCGATGGTCATCCTACTTTCTGCCGTCGTAGGGGCTATCGCGGGAATTTCCTGGAGCATTGCCGTAGGGCGGGACCGAAACCTGCCCATCGCTTTTGGTCCCTATCTCGCTGGTGCCGGCTGGATCGCTATGCTGTGGGGGAACCACATTATGAACTGGTATTTCAATATCTCTGGGCTTACCGGTTAAGCCGCCAACTACCTACTCTCCATTCAATTGCATTACTATGACCCCGGCCAGCTATCTGGCCGGGGTTTTTATTTATACCGCAACCTTATTTATTCTTGGGGAGGACAGCCATTGTTTACCGTAGGCTTAACCGGCGGGATCGGTAGCGGAAAGTCAGCAGCAGCCGGGTATTTCCGTGGCCTGGGCATTAATGTAGTAGATGCAGACTGGGCGGCAAGGGTTGTGGTACAACCGGGAAAGCCGGCTCTGGAACAGATAGCCCGACACTTCGGGGCCGATGTCTTACTGGAAAGTGGCGAATTAAACCGGAGCAAACTGCGCACACTGGTATTTGACGACCCAGGTGAACGGCAATGGCTGGAAAGCCTTTTACATCCACTGATTAGAGAAGAAATAACTTCCTCACTGAACGCAAGTCAGGGGCCCTACGCAATATTGGAATCCCCCCTCTTGATTGAGTCAGGCCAATATGAGCTCGTTAACAGGATTTGTGTAGTCGATCTACCCGAGGCTTTGCAGCTTGAGCGCGCCAGTGCACGAGATAACAGTCAGCGGGAGCAGATTCGCAAAATCATGGCGGCCCAGTTAAAAAGGGAGCAACGACTAGAGAAAGCGGATGACATACTGGATAACGCTAGTGACTTAGCCTCACTCAAAGCTCAAGTAGAGCAGCTCCACCGGCAGTACTTACGGATTGCCCGGTTGGAACAATCGAGCTAAGTTAATTAGAGTACAATACCGATTCAGATCACTTTAGAGCCCAAGCTAACTTATGCCTAAATCCAGCGTAACGCCGACACTCAACTGCCCTACCTGCAAAAAGCCCATTGAATGGAGCGATAAGTTTCCCTTCAAACCTTTTTGTAGCGAACGTTGCAAGCTGATTGATCTCGGCGAATGGGCTAGTGAGGGACACAAGATTCCCGGGGAGTCAGTGTATGATGATGTGCTGAGTGATGACCTGGACCCGAACAAGCCCCGCCATTAAGGCCATCCAACTCACTTGAACAGCTGCCTGCAAGCAGCTGTTCAAGATGAAGCTTAGGAGAAACTCCCTTTTACCGCTTCAATAATCGCTTGATTGGCGTCGGGGAAGTGGAAGTTGTCCAGCTCCCCAGCAGATACCCACTTGATTTCCTGCTGCTCTCGCCCGAGGGCCTCACCCGTAAACCGCGTTACCTGCCAGGTATCCAGCAGCACGGTTTTTTCAGGGTAATCGTGACGAATTTCCATCAGCGGCTGCAACTCCTGTACTTCAATGGCCACTTCTTCAAGTAGCTCCCTATAGAGCGCCTCCTGCACAGACTCACCAGCTTCCACCTTGCCACCGGGAAATTCCCAGCGCCCTCCCATATGCAAATGGTCGGGACGGCGGGCAATCAGGATCTTGCCATCCCCTCGGGTTACTACACCGACAGCAACATGGACAACCTTACTCACTCTACTACCTCAAGTCCGATATTCTGCATTGATGGTGACATACTCGTGAGAGAAGTCACAGGTCCAGATATGCTCACTGCAGACACCGCGACCCAGCTCTATACGGATTTTAAATTCGGGTTTTGAAAATACCCGCTCTCCAGCCTGCTCTTGATATCCAGATGCGCGCCCACCGGCACTTACCACCCGTACATCATCGAGGAAAATCTCCACCTTATCGGTGTCTAACTCGCCTTGGATAGCATTGCCGATCGCCATAACTAGCCGACCCCAGTTAGGGTCTGAAGCATAAAGTGCAGTTTTCACCAGCGGAGAATCACCGACTTCAAAAGCTACTGCCAAGGCCTCTTCACTGCTGAGCGCGCCATCCACTTGTACGGTAACAAACTTGGTCGCCCCCTCACCGTCCCTGACAATGGCCTGGGCCAGCTCTATATGTATTTCCGAAATTGCTCTGTACAGCTCCATGTAGCCAGTATTCTCAGAGCTGCTGATCATCTCCCCCCGCGCACCTGTGGCCATCAAAACACAAGCATCATTCGTCGAGGTATCTCCGTCTACGCTAATTCGATTAAATGAAGCCGCGACAACTTCGCGCACCATTTTATCTAGCAGGGGCTGCGTTACACCGGCATCAGTGGCGACATAGGCGAGCATGGTAGCCATATTCGGCTGGATCATGCCGGAACCTTTGGCAATACCGACAACGGCAATCTCTTCACCATTAATCATTAACTTGCGGCTCGCAATCTTTGGCCGGGTGTCCGTAGTCATAATGGACTCGGCCGCCAACTCCCATCCGGCGGGATCAAGCTGTCCAGCAGACCCCGGAATAGCAGCGAGTAACCTCTCCATCGGTAAGTGCTCACCAATGACGCCAGTACTAAAAGGCAATACTTGTTCAGCAGAAATCTTCAGTGCATCTGCCACCGCCTCACATGTAGCCCGGGCATCCGCCAGCCCCCTTACCCCAGTAGCGGCATTGGCATTGCCGGCATTAACGACCAGGGCTCGCACTTCTCCTTTGGCGATATGCTCTTTAGCAACCGTTACTGGAGCCGCACAAAAAGTATTCTGGGTAAAAGTGGCTGCAACTGAAGCTCCTTCAGCAAGCTTAACCAACAACAGGTCATTGCGTTCCCAGTCTTTGACCCTGGCAGGTACACTGGCGAGGCGAACTCCTTCGACAACGGGTATGGATAATTCAGGCATAAGAATAACGACTTTGGGCTATCACAGCGCAGGCAAACCTAGACCCCGGTCCACCCAAACGGATTAGCGGAAATAAATGAGCGGTCGACATTATCAAAGCCGAACCTCAGTAAGGCAAGCCAAAAATAGACTTATCTGCGGAATGGAAACTTTTTTCCGCAGATAATTCTTTTACCGATTAAAAAAATACCCCGCTAAGCGGGGCATTTTCTGAGTTCAAGCAGTAAATAATTAGCTCTGGGTAGAGGAAGCCAGCTTACCGTGACACTGCTTGTACTTTTTCCCGGAACCACAGGGGCAGGGATCATTGCGCCCGACTTTAGGACCGCGACGCTCCGGTGCCGGGGTAGCCGGCTGCTGCTCCTTGGGCTCACTTTCTGGAAGCGCCGAAGCTTGAGCGTGTTGCAGCTCAAGCTGCTGCCTGCGCTGCTCTTCCAGGCGACGCTGCTCCATCTCTTCCGCTTGCTCACGAGTCATCGGCTCTACGTGGGCAAGAATACGCACCACTTCATGCTTGAGGTTCTCCAGCATGCTCTGGAACAGGTGGAAAGACTCGCGCTTGAATTCCTGCTTAGGGTTTTTGTTGGCGTAAGCCCGCAATCCAATACCCGCACGCAGGTGGTCCATGCTGGAAAGATGCTCTTTCCACAACTGATCCAACACTTGCAGCATAATCTGACGCTCGATAGTCGGCATCAGATTGGCATCACCGGAAGATTCACCAATGCGGGAAACTTTTGCAGCATAGGCTTCCTGCGCGGCGACAGTAATCTTTTTCCGCAGGCTCTCTTCGTGCAGAGTGCGATCTTCATCGAGCCACTGCTGAACCGGCAACTGGATACCCAATTCGCCAGAGAGCTGCTGCTCTAGAGCTGGAATATCCCACTGCTCTTCCACGCTCTGGGGGGGAATAGAACCGGAGACAATGCCGTCAACCACATCTTCACGAATGGCAGAGATCGTATCACTGATAACCTCAGCTTCCAGCAGCTCATTGCGCTGGCCGTAAATCACCTGACGCTGGTCATTGGCCACGTCATCGTATTCCAACAACTGTTTGCGAATATCAAAGTTGCGACCTTCAACACGGCGCTGGGCTTTTTCGATAGCGTTGGAAACCATGCGGTGCTCAATCGCCTCACCGCGCTCCATACCCAGCATCTGCATAAAATTCTTCACCCGGTCAGAGGCGAAGATGCGCATAAGGTTATCTTCCAGGGACAGATAGAAACGAGTAACACCTGGGTCACCCTGGCGACCTGCACGGCCTCGTAGCTGGTTATCAATACGGCGGGACTCATGACGCTCAGTACCGATAATATGTAGACCGCCCGCAGCGATCACCTGCTCGTGGCGCTTACCCCAATCTTCCTTAACTTGCGCAAGCTCCGCTTCGGTCAGCTCACTACCCTTCTCCTGGGCCAGGGCTGCCGCTTCAGCCTCCCAGTTACCACCGAGCACAATGTCGGTACCGCGACCGGCCATATTGGTAGCGATAGTCACTGCACCCGGGCGACCCGCCTGGGCGATAATCTGTGCTTCGCGCTCGTGGTATTTCGCATTGAGAACCTGGTGCTTAATGCCCGCCTTTTGCAACTTGCGGGACATTTCCTCTGAGGTCTCGATAGAAGCAGTACCTACAAGGATCGGAGCCTGCTTTTCACGGCAGTGCTTCACATCCTCAATAATCGCTTCCATCTTCTCTTCCTGGCTCAGGTAAACCAGGTCATTGAGATCTTCACGTTGAATTTGCTTATTGGTGGGGATCACCACCACGTCCAGGCCATAAATTTGCTGAAATTCAAACGCTTCTGTATCCGCTGTACCGGTCATTCCCGCAAGTTTGGGGTAGAAGCGGAACAGGTTCTGGAATGTTGTAGAAGCGAGAGTCTGGCTCTCACTCTGAATCTGCACACTCTCTTTTGCTTCCAGCGCCTGGTGCAGGCCTTCGGAGAGACGGCGACCGGGCATGGTCCGACCTGTGTGCTCATCAATTAACACCACCTGGCCATTCTGCACGATGTAATCCACATCGCGATTAAACAGTACATGCGCGCGCAGGGCAGCGTGCACGTGGTGCAACAGACCCAGGTTCCCAGGGGCGTAAAGGGACTGATCTTCCTTCATTAACCCGCTGCGTGACAGCAGGTCTTCGATCAACAAGTGGCCCTGCTCCGTCAGCTCAACCTGGCGAGTCTTTTCATCAACGGTGTAGTGCCCCTCCCCACCTTCTTCGGCACGCTCCAGCTGGGGAACCAACTTATTCATTGCCATATATAGGTGGGACGAGTCTTCGGCGGCTCCAGAAATAATCAGCGGAGTACGCGCCTCATCGATCAAGATGGAATCCACCTCATCGACAATAGCGAAATTCTGAGGGCGCTGCGTGCGATCCTCTTTGCGCAACACCATGTTGTCACGCAGATAATCAAAACCGAATTCGTTATTAGTGCCGTAAGTAATGTCAGCCTCATAGGCCGCTTTCTTTTCTTCCGGTGGCTGCTGGGAAACAATAACTCCCACCGTCATGCCCAGGAATTCATATACCGGGCGCATCCAATTGGCATCCCGCGAAGCGAGATAATCGTTCACCGTAACAATATGAACGCCCTTGCCTTCAAGTGCATTCAGATAGGCCGGCAGGGTTGCAACCAGGGTTTTACCTTCACCGGTACGCATCTCTGCAATACGCCCTTCATGCAGGGTCATCCCGCCGATCAGCTGAACATCGAAGTGGCGCATACCCATGGCCCGGCGACCCGCTTCACGCACTGCCGCAAACGCCTCAGGCAGAATTTGATCGAGCTTTTCCCCGTCAGCGAGTCGCTGCCTAAACTCATCCGTTTTAGCCCGCAGGCCCGCATCGTCAAGCTTCTGGAAATCCTCTTCCAAAGCGTTGATCTTTCCCACGACGCGTCGCATGCGCTTCAGCTCGCGGTCATTTTTTGAACCAAAGACCGATTTAATCAGTTTGCCAATCATTATCTAGAAACCACTTATCTTATTTGCGCTGTCGGCGCTAATATCGGGCAGATCGATGCACCGACGCTCCTTTATGCGAGGGGTGCAAGTAAACAGGAAGGCGCAAGCGCTGGCAACTCTTATGCCAAGCTACCAACAATTACGCGTAAAGGAAGGATAGTTCTTATCTGCCTGTGCGGCGGATATAGCTAGCTGGATCAACCGTGCGGTTGTTCTTATATATCTCAAAGTGAACATGGGGCCCGGTAGAACGGCCACTGGAACCCATCAGGGCAATAGTCTGCCCCCTCTTGACCACGTCACCCAATCCCACTTTCAGCTCACTATTGTGCCCATAGCGGGTTGAATAACCATTGCCGTGATTAATTTCTACCAACTGACCATAGCCATGGCGCTCATCAGCCCAGGTGACAACACCTGCGGCTACTGAAACAACATCGGAGCCCATCTTGCCGGCAAAATCCACCCCCTTGTGCCAGGTCCTACGGCCAGTGAATGGATCGGTGCGATAACCATAACGGGAAGACATCCACCCCTTGCTAATCGGGCGGCCTGCCAAAAACTGCTCATCCTCAAGTTTGAGGTTCGCCATCAGAGATTCGAGAGTGTTCAGCTGCATTTGGCGATCTTCAATCTGATGAGAGAGATCCCCAATAACATCCAGGAATTCCGGTGGCTGATACGGCAACTCTGATGCACCTGCGATTCCGGGGTCTTCCGGCCCACCGATAGCAGGAGCACTGCCAAACTCAAACTCCCCTTCATCGAGATTGGCAACAGAGGTTAAACGCTCACCCAGTGCATCAAGGCGAGTTAAACGCGCCTGCAACTCTGCAAGCTTAACGGTAAGAGCTGCCAGCTGCTCCCGCGCCTCTCTATCTGCTTCAGCAATTTCTTCCTGCTGTTTGCGCAGTGCGCGGCTCCAGGCCTTGGCCGTTCGGGAATCAAATAGGTCAGTTTTAGTAACCGGTAAATTCGCCCCCAGCAGAAATGCACCCACAGGGAGGCTCAGCAAGCACAACCCCAACAGGGCTTTGCTCAAACTGCCAAAATTAAAGCTGCGAGTCGCACCGCGCTCATTAACCAGGATTACTTTCATAGGAACTGTGAGGAGTTCGACATTTTTAATTTTCGTTAGTCCCCAGCTCACAAGCCGAGGTGCCAAACCGATAAGAATACCAAAAATCTATAGGCTTTCTCTGTGAAACAATCATACAAAAAAGCCGGCACTATAATGCCGGCTTCTTGCGAAAGTATCAAACTGCCAAAATAGGCTTAATATAGGAGATCGGTGCTTCTTCCTGCTCACCTTCAAAGGTGACCATTTCCCAAGCATCCTCCTGAGCCATCAGGTTGCGAAGGGATTTATTGTTCAGCGCATGGCCAGACTTAAAGGCCTTGAACTCACCAATCAGGCTGGTCCCCAGAAGATAGAGATCGCCAATCGCATCCAGAATTTTATGTTTCACAAATTCGTCTTCATAACGCAACCCGCCTTCATTCAGAATGCGGTACTGATCAATCACAATTGCGTTATCAACGGAACCGCCCTGAACCAGGCCCTTGGAGCGCAGGTACTCGATTTCGTGCATAAAGCCAAAGGTACGGGCGCGACTCACTTCCTTCACAAAGGAGGTACTGGAGAAGTCCACGGATGAACTCAGGTTACGCCCCTGGAAAACCGGGTGGTCAAAGTCGATTGTGAAGGACACTTTAAAGCCATTAAAAGGCAGGAAGCTGGCAACCTTATCGCCATCCTCTACAGTTACTGGCTTCTTGATTCGCAGGAATTTCTTCGGAGCTGCTTGCTCTTGGATACCTGCAGATTGAATTAGAAATACAAATGGGCCGGCACTGCCATCCATAATGGGCACTTCTTGCGCGGATAACTCGACAACCGCGTTATCAATGCCAAGGCCCGCCATTGCCGAGAGCAGGTGCTCTACCGTAGCAATGCGAACATCACCCTTTTCCAGGGTGGTTGAAAGGAGAGTGTCGCCGACATTTTCCGCACGAGCCTCGATTTCAACTACCGGGTCCAAATCGGTTCTACGGAACACGATACCGGTGTCTACGGGCGCTGGTTTAAGGGTAAGTACAACTTTCTTGCCAGTGTGCAGACCTACGCCAGTGGCGCGAATAGCATTCTTAAGCGTGCGCTGTTTGATCATGAAACTATCTTTTCCCCGTCGGTGGACTACGCCCCTAAGGCGCAGCAAGCCATCGATACTAGCACAATTGCGACGCCAATACCAATTCTGGGCGAGTGGTCACCACAACTGTGCACCACCTACCTATATGAGGATAGATCAAGCAAAGATTGCAGCGCCAACGCATGTCGCTATGACAGCATTCTAAGATCCTAAGCTCCGCAAGCGCTGTTAATAATTGTTAATTATTTTAGATAGTTATTGCGACTCACCAGTTCTGATCAAAATCTACACAAACGGGCAAGGGCCCACCCATTCGACAAGGTAGACCCGAGCAAAAGCCGCACCGCAGCGGCAATACCCAGCCGGAGCCGGGCAGACATGAGCGGTGTTCTGCCTCTGCGGTACCGTTTCCTAGTCTGCCTGACGGCGCAGGAAGGCTGGAATATCCAGGTACTCCATATCCGCATCAGCGGGATTCAGGGCAGGAGCCGGGCGCTTGGGGCGCTCCGCTTCAGCACGAGGGCGCGGATCAATGGCCTCGCGGCTTGCCAGTCCCGCAGAGCTGTGGCCAGCGTGAGCGCTGTGAGTATCGCGAACCTCACGGGTTTCACGAACAGGCTCGCGAGGCTCTGGGCGGCGAGTATTATCCACCACCTTCGCCGGACGCGCTGCAGGAGTACCCTCGCCAAGACCTGCGGCCACAACGGTAACCCGCATCTCATCACCGAGCTTATCATCTACCGCTGTACCGATAACCACAGTAGCTTCATCGGAGGCGATTTCCTGGACAATCTCACCTACTTCAGAGTACTCACCCAGGGTCAGTTCCTGACAGCCCGCCTCTTCGCTACCGGTGATGATATTCACCAGGATACCGCGAGCACCTGCCAGGTTGACGTTATCCAGTAGCGGGCTTCGCACGGCTTTCTCAGCCGCTTCGCGCGCACGGTTTTCACCGACGGCAGAACCGGACCCCATCATCGCCATGCCCATTTCAGACATTACGGTGCGCACATCGGCGAAGTCCACGTTCATGATGCCCGGACGAATCATCAGGTCGGCAATGCCTTGTACAGCACCCAATAAAACGTTATCTGCCTCTTTGTAAGCAGATTTCATTGTGATCTTGCTACCGAGTACTTCCAGCAAACGATCGTTGGGGATAGTAATCAGAGAATCAACTTTATCGCGCAGCTCGAGGATACCCTCTTCAGCTACAACTGTGCGTTTGCGCCCTTCGATCTTAAATGGGCGAGTAACTACCGCAACGGTAAGGATGCCCAGTTCTTTTGCAATCTCAGCGACAATCGGTGCACCACCGGTACCGGTACCACCGCCCATACCGGCAGTGATGAATACCATATCCGCACCGGTTAATACCTCAGCAATGCGATCGCGATCTTCAAGTGCGGACTGACGGCCAATATCCGGGTTTGCCCCTGCGCCCAAACCGCGTGTAATTGTGTTACCCAGTTGCAGGATAGTGCGGGCCTCAACATCTTTGAGGGCCTGTGCATCTGTATTTGCACAGATAAAATCTACACCCTCAACATCATTGGCGATCATATGCTTAACAGCATTACCACCACCGCCGCCGACACCAATCACCTTGATGACAGGCTTATCCTGTACGCTATCAACTAGTTCGAACATTGCTGTTCCCCTTTCTTGCTCATGTCGAATTTTACAGCCATGCCTAAAAAAAATCCTTCACCGGATGGCTAAATCTGGTTGCACTCTATTACAAATTTCCGCGAAACCAGTGCTTTACCTTGTCCCACCACTGATTATCGTTGCGCACAGGCTGTATTTTGCCCTCTCGAGCCTCTTCCTGCTGCATCGCATACATCAATAATCCAACTCCAGTGGAATAAATTGGGTTGCTGACGATATCCGTCAAACCTGCAATACCCTGAGGCACTGCTAGGCGAACCGGCATATGAAAAATTTCCTCAGCCAGTTCAACCGCGCCCTCCATTTTTGAAGAGCCGCCGGTAAGTACTACACCCGCCGCACACAAATCTTCGAAGCCGCTGCGACGTAACTCCGCCTGTACTAATGTAAACAATTCGTCGTAGCGCGGCTCAACGACCTCGGCCAATGCCTGTCGGGATAAATCCCTGGGCGCGCGATCACCAACGCTGGGTACCTTAATGGTCTCACCTTCGCGAGCGAGTTTTGCCAACGCGCACGCATATTTGATTTTCAAGTCTTCTGCGTGCGGTGTCGGTGTGCGCAAAGCCATGGCAATATCATTGGTAACCTGGTCTCCAGCAATCGGTATCACACCGGTATGCCGAATAGATCCACCAGTAAACACAGCAATATCGGTGGTTCCCCCACCAATATCTACCATGCATACTCCCAACTCTTTTTCATCTTCGGTCAGGACTGCGTAACTTGAAGCCAATTGTTCAAGAATGACATCTTCTACTTCCAGACCACATCGACGAATACACTTTTCAATATTCTGTGCAGCATTCACTGCACCGCTGACCAAATGGACCTTTGCTTCGAGGCGAACACCAGACATTCCGAGAGGTTCTTTTACCCCTTCCTGATTATCAATCAGGTATTCCTGCGGAAGCGTGTGCAAAATCTTCTGGTCCGCAGGAATAGCGACAGCCCTGGCAGCATCAATAACACGATCGAGATCCTGCTGGGTAACCTCTCGATCCTTAATCGCAACTATACCGTGAGAGTTCAAGCTGCGAATGTGACTTCCCGCAATCCCTGCGTACACAGAGTGAATTTCACAACCCGCCATCAACTCAGCTTCTTCCACAGCGCGCTGTATAGATTGCACGGTTGATTCAATATTAACCACTACGCCCTTTTTCATTCCAGTGGAACGATGAGAGCCGATACCGACAATATTAAGTTCCCCATCACCGGAAGCTTCACCGACAATAGCGACTACTTTAGAGGTGCCTATATCCAGTCCAACAATCATGCGCTGATCGGATACCTGTGTCATTTTCGTGCCAACCTCGCTGAGCTGCATTCTGTTTCAGGTTCTGCTATCGGACCAGAACACAGCATTCGCTTTTAAACTTTTATCTATAAAACAGCCACCCGGGCTGCCTCGATGTTTACTTTTCTTCGTCTTTCCACTGAACCGCTACCGCATTGCTGTAGCGCGTATCGACGCTGACAACTTTTTGCAAGTGCGGCGCCAGTACACCCCGACTCAAATACAGAAAACGGTGTACCCGCTCCAATAAAGCATCATGGCCAAGTTTTAATTCAATTCCCGACACTAACTCCAGATGCCAACCGCTTAGGTCGTCAAATGACAACCGTTTAACCTCCATATCCCGCGTGGTCAGTAACCCCGCAAGCGCGCGGTATTGCAGCATAATCCGCTCTACCAATTCTTCATCCCCGGCAAGCTCGGGCAGGGACTGAACCCCCATATGTGACGGACGCGGCAGCAGATCCCCACTCGCTACCAACAATTTATCTTTACCCCAGGTGGCGAGAGGTTGCGCTTCAGTGATATCAACCTCAACACCCTTCGGCCAACGCCTGCTCACCGAGGCGGAAGTAATCCAGGGGTTAGACAGTAATGTCTGCTGCATCGCCTGAATGTCCGCTGAAAAAAAGCCCGCTTTCAAGTGAGGAAGAAGCACCTCTCTTAACTCTTCTTCAGTTACCGCATTAAAAGCCCCGCGTACTTCAACTTGCTCTAGAGCATCAACATTACTCAACTCAACCGATGGCACCCATCGCCATAACCAAACTGCACCATAGAGCAAAGCACTAAAGCCTGCGAACATCACCAATAAAAAAAAACACCGCTTCCAGTTCAGACGAAGCTTCTCGGGATCATCGGTTCCAAGAGGGCTCGCTCCGCGAGCTGTCTTTTTTTTTCTCCCGGCTGATTTCGTTCCAGCTCCTTTCACTAGCTACTTAGCCCTCGCCGCTGCGCTCGCCCAAGCGCCAATCAGCCAACCTTTGCGAAAGTGCTCCGACGTTGCCAGCTCCCTGGGTCAGGACAATATCACCTGGCTCCAACAGATCAGCTAATACCGGTGGAACCTGATCGATAGTTTCCATAAAAATCGGATCTACCTGTCCCCTGTTGCGTAAACTTCGCGCAAGCGTTCTGCCATCGGCACCAGCAATTGGCGCTTCACCCGCACTGTATACATCCAGCAAAATTAACTTATCCACCTCAGAGAGGACCTGGACAAAGTCTTCAAACAAGTCCCGCGTACGGGTATAACGGTGGGGCTGATAAATCATTACCAAGCGACGATCCGGCCAGCCATCTCGAACTGTCTTTACAGTAGCGGCTACCTCACGTGGGTGGTGACCGTAGTCATCTACCAACATCACCTTATCGGCTTCGGTATCATCGCTAACGGCATAATCACCGTAGATCTGGAATCGACGACCAACGCCCTGGAAGCCTATTAGACCTTGGCTAATTGCTTCATCACTAACGCCTTCATCACTAGCTACAGCAATTGCTGCAGTCGCATTGAGAACATTGTGAATACCCGGTGTATTCACAGAAACCTGCAATAGATCACCCTTCGGTCTCTGTACCGTGAAATGACTGCGCAGTGGTTCCTGCTTTACTTCAACGATACGGTAGTCATTACCCTCATCAAATCCATAGGTCAGAACCGGGCGGGAAAACTTGGGAATAACTTCCTGAACATTGGCGTCATCCCCGCAAACTACCGCCAAACCGTAAAACGGCAGGTTGTGAACAAAATCAATAAAGATCTGCTTTACCTTTTCGAAGTCTCCACCATAAGTTTCCATATGGTCTGCATCGATATTGGTAATCACCGTCACCATCGGCTGTAAGTGAATAAAAGACGCATCGCTCTCATCAGCTTCAGCCACTAAATAACGACTTTCGCCCAAGGCAGCATTGGCACCTGCAGCGTTGACCAGACCACCGATAACAAAGGTCGGGTCTTTTTTATCTGCCGCAAAAATTGAGGCGATTAAGCTGGTCGTGGTGGTCTTTCCGTGGGTTCCTGCCACAGCAATGCCATAGCGATAGCGCATTAGTTCACCGAGCATTTCGGCACGGCGTACAATAGGGATTCTCTTTTCTCTCGCTTCAACCAGCTCCGGGTTATCACCATGTACGGCAGAGGAATTGACCACAACATCAACGCCGCGAACATTTTCCTCGCTGTGCCCGATTTGGACCTTAACGCCCAATTTGCGCAATCTATCAGTAACTGCAGATTCACGCAGGTCAGAACCTGAGACTTCGTAGCCCTGGTTCTGCAGTACCTCTGCAATGCCGCTCATACCGGCACCGCCGATACCGATAAAGTGGATACGGCGGATACGGCGCATAGCCGGTACCGCATAACTTTTATCTTCGTTTGTCTGCACTGAAGACATTACTTTAACCTTCGTCCACTTATTCTGTGTTACCTGGCCGAGGCCAGCTCTTCCCTGCAAGCATTTACTACTTGCTCGGTCGCATCAGTTTTTGCCACGCGCCGTGCGGAGGTCGCCATTTGCAATAGTTTCTGGCGATCTTCTAGCAGGCTTTGTAATAAGTCAGATAACTTCTGCTCGTCCATTTCCCGCTGCTGCATAACAATCGCTCCGCCAGCATTTTGCAACCACTCGCCATTACGCGTTTGATGATCATCAATTGCAAAGGGAAAAGGCACCATGATTGCACCGACTCCCGCAGCTGAAATTTCAGAAACAGTCAAAGCCCCGGAACGGCAAATAATCAGGTCCGCAGCGCGGTAGGCCTCAGCCATATCCGCAATAAAAGGGACCACCTCAGCTTCTACCGCCGCCTCTTTATAGGCGTCTTTGGCAGTCTGAAGGTGGCGCTCTCCCGCCTGATGGACCACTACCGGGCGCAGGGAGGGTTCCAGCAATGCGATTGCCTTAGGAACCAGTTCATTAATTGCTACAGCACCGAGGCTACCGCCCAATACCAAAAGGCGCAGAGACGACTGGCTGCCAATTCGAGTTTCTGGCTCAGGCAATTCTGCAATCTCTTTGCGCACTGGATTGCCCACTTGCCTGGCTCCGGGTAACCCACTGGGAAATGCTTCCAGCACCTGGCTGGAAATCCGCGCTAACAAGCGATTTGTCGTTCCGGCAACAGCATTTTGCTCGTGAATAATCAACGGTATCCCCCCGAGACGGGCTGCAACGCCCCCTGGGCCGGTCGCAAAGCCGCCAAAGCCGAGTACTGCATCAGGTTGTACCTGCTTAACAACTGTCCTGGCCTGAGCAATTGCCCGCAAAATTTGCAACGGGGCTTTGAGTAAGGCCAACTTTCCCTTCCCCCGAATACCCTCCACTTTAATGCAGTGCAAAGGAATATTCGCCGCAGGTATTAATCGGGATTCAATCCCACGGGCAGTACCTAACCACTCGACAACAGCCCCCTGCTCTTGCAACGCTTTAGCCACAGCCAACGCTGGGAACACATGACCGCCGGTACCACCGGCCATCAGCAAAAACTTCTTTCCAGAAAAACGCTTATTTACTTCAGACATCAAACCGTTTCTCCGTTGCTGCCCTTCACACTGGACTTGGGTGAATGGAATATTGGCAGCTGACGCAAAAGCTCAAGCCCCCCGCTTCCGTTTTCAACAGGCTCTTTTAGTTCAGCCCGAATCCGCATCGCCAAGCCGAGTAATGCACAACATACAATCAGACTGCTGCCACCAGAGCTGACAAATGGCAGCGTTAGCCCTTTAGTCGGCAACAAGCCTGAAGCAACGCCCATATTCACGAAAGCTTGTCCTGCCAATAGCACTGCCATACCAAAAGCTAGAAGTGCAGCGAAAAACTTCTCCTGCACCAGGGCCTCTTTTACCAGGCGGAGCAGTGAGTAGGTGAGAACAACAAAAAGCCCTACCAGCACTACACCACCCAACATTCCCCATTCCTCTGCAAGAATGGCGAAAATAAAATCCGTATGGGCCTCAGGCAGGTAAAACAGTTTTTGCACACTATTGCCCAAACCAACTCCAAACCACTCTCCGCGACCAAATGCAATCAGGGACTGGGTAAGTTGGTAGCCACTGGCAAACTGATCCCCCCAAGGATCCAGAAACGTCAGCAATCGCTGTAAGCGATAGGGACTCATCAGTGCCATTAACGCCAGTCCACTCGCAGCCGCAGCTACCAATAAAAAAGTATGGGGAAGACGCGCTCCCGCTAAAAAAACCATTGCCAACACGGTGCCTGAAATTACAACCACCGAACCGAAGTCCGGCTGTAAAAGCAATAGCAGAGCAACCGTTGCGAGAATCACCACTGGCACCATAAAGCTGGTCCAGTGGCGTAGTTGCTTATTTCGACGAGTTAAAAAACTGGCGAAAAAAACTAGCAGACAGAACTTAGCCACTTCCGCAGGTTGTACAGTTATGCCGGCAAATACCAGCCAACGCCGGCTACCGTTCACCTCCCGTCCAATCCCCGGCACAAGCACGGCAATCAATAGCAGGCAAGCAAATAGTAATAATGGCCAGGACAGTCGAGACCAAATTGACAGGGGAATCTGACTGACGACAAATCCAGCTAACCCACCAACCATCAAAAAAGCCAAATGGCGCCTAAGGAAATACCAGGGATCACCATAAAGATCCGTAGCGAAGGCGATAGATGCGGAAGCAACCATCACCACACCGATGCTAGCCAGAACCAGAACACTGAGTAGCAGCAGCCCATCCTGCCATTCACTACCTTGAGTCTTGATTACCTGGGCACTCACCGGGAGCCTCCAGCGGTATCGCACAATTCCAGAACGGCCTGGCGAAAATCATCACCACGGGCTTCAAAGTTGCGATACATATCAAAGCTGGCACATGCCGGTGATAACAATACATAGTCACCGCTATTGGCTAATTGCCTGGCCTCAGCGACGGCCTCTATCATTGTGCTAGCCCTGCGAATCTCGCACAGGCCATCAAAGACACCGGCTATTTGGTCTCCATCTACACCGATACACACCAGAGCCCGGAGTGCTCTTGCACTTTTTCGTAAGGGAGCAAAATCAGCACCCTTGCCATCCCCTCCAGCAATAAGCACTATTTTACTGGTTGCCGTAGCCAAGCCATCCAATGCCGCCTGGGTTGCTCCTACATTGGTGCCTTTTGAATCGTTAACATAAACAACGTCTTCAAAATCAGCCACGCGCTCACAGCGATGTTTCAGCCCGCGAAAGCTGCGTAAAATTTTTAGCATCGCCTCAGTGGGCAGGCCCAGTGCATAACCCATTGCCAGGGCTGCCAAACCATTGGCAATATTATGCTTACCCACCATAGCCAAATCGGCCACAGGCATTAAAACTTCTGTGCCTCGAGCCAACCAGTTCTGCCCCTCATGCAAGCGCAGGCCAAACTGATTGAGATCCGGCTGATCAAGCCCAAAACTCCACTCCCGTCTCTCTCGGGAAAGAGGCCCCTGGGATAAGGGGTCCGCGCGATTTATCACGAACTGATCCGCTCCGCGATAAATGCGCTGCTTGGCCCGGTGGTACTCCACCATACTGGGGTAGCGGTCCATATGGTCCGCACTCATGTTTAAAATGGTGGCTACGGTAGGTGCCAGCGAGTAGGTGGTTTCCAATTGAAAACTGGAAAGCTCCAAAACAAAGATGTCCGGCAGAGGTTTCTCAAGTAAATCCAGCACCGGCACACCGATATTGCCACCCACACCAACTGTCAGCCCTGCCTCTTCAACCATCTCCCCCAGGAGTGTGGTCACTGTACTCTTTCCGTTGGAGCCTGTGATCGCGGCGAGCTTTGCTGTCGATTGCATCCGAGTCAGGGCCTGGGCAAATAACTCAATATCCCCAACCACAGGAATCCCATCCGCAATCGCCTGCTGCAATACGGGTTCAGCAAGCGCAACTCCCGGGCTAGCAATAATCAAGCTCGCGGCGAGTATTGTCCCCGGGCGCAATGGACCTGTTTCCACCGCAACCTCAGGGAACTCCTGACGGAAAGCTTCGAGCCCCGGCGGGTTATCGCGACTGTCTGCCACGACCGGCGTATGGCCGTGACGCAGCAGGTAGCGCACCACCGACTTTCCGGTAGCGCCAAGACCTATTACCACTTTCTGCTGTGAAGAAGTCGCGATCAGGCTCATTTATCTATTTATCGAATTTTCAGTGTTGCCAAACCAGCTAAGACCAGAATGACGGTAATAATCCAAAAGCGCACAATGACTCGAGGCTCCGGCCACCCTTTTAACTCAAAGTGGTGGTGCAGAGGCGCCATACGAAAAATTCTCTTCCCCGTTAATTTAAAGGATGCCACCTGCAAAATTACGGAAACCGTTTCCATCACAAACACGCCGCCCATGATGAACAGAATAATTTCATGACGGGTAATTACCGCAATAATTCCCAGCGCCGCCCCCAGAGCCAGAGCGCCCACGTCCCCCATAAACACCTGGGCCGGATAAGTGTTAAACCATAAGAATCCGAGTCCGGCACCACCGAGGGCAGCGCAGAACACCGCCAACTCCCCGGCTCCTGGAATTGCGGGAATATGCAGGTAGTCAGCAAACTCCATATGGCCGGATAGATAAGCAATCACCCCAAGTGCTCCACCCACCATCACAGTAGGCATAATCGCCAAGCCATCGAGGCCATCAGTCAGGTTAACCGCATTACTGGAGCCAACAACAACAAAATAGGTCAGCAATATAAAAGATACCGGTCCCAGGTTTATCGCAACATCTTTAAAAAAGGGAACAAAAAACTGGGTCTCTGCCGGGCTTGAAGCACTCATATACAGATAAATAGCTGCACCCAACCCGGCAACGGATTGCCAAAAATATTTCCAGCGAGCAATAAGGCCACGGGGATTTTTGTAAACGACTTTTTTATAGTCATCCACGAAGCCCACAGCACCGAAAACAAAGGTAACTAATAAAGTAACCCACACGTAACGATTGCTGAGATCAGACCAGAGTAGGGCTGAGGCAAAAATTGAGGCGAGAATCAAGGTGCCGCCCATAGTCGGGGTGCCAGATTTACTCAAATGGCTTTGCGGACCATCATCGCGAACAGCCTGTCCCACCTGTAAATGATTCAACCAATGAATCATGCGCGGCCCCACAAGTAGTGAAATACCCAGAGCCGTCAACGCAGCAAGAATTGCGCGCACTGTCAGGTAGTTAAATACCGAAAAACCGCTGACATGTTGTTGTAATAGCTCCGCTAGCCAAAGCAGCATTACTTCTCCCCTCTGCTATTGCCAAGCAGTGCCTGCGCTACCAATTCCATACGGGCGCTGCGTGATCCTTTAACCAAAACTGTGGTTTGTTCATCCAATTGTTGAGTGAGAGCAGTAACCAGGGGTTCTCTCTCGCGATAATTGCGCAGCGACTCTTGCCTCCCCGCAGAAAAGGCCATGCTGGCGGCAGTACCCAGCGGCCCCAATGTAAACAGCGCATCCAAGCCCCGCTCTCGTGCCAAAGCTCCAACGCTTCTATGCATTTCCTCCGCGTCCGGCCCCAACTCGGCCATATCCCCCAGCACCAGGATTTTTTTACCTGAACGCTGTGACAGCAATTCAATGGCCGCACCTACTGAACCCGGGTTCGCGTTGTAACTGTCATCAATAACGGTTGCACCGGCTATACCTGCCTGCTCCTGCAAGCGCCCAGCAACCCCGGTCACCGTGTTAAGTCCGCTGATAATTTCAACCACAGGTATTCCCGCAGCAAAAGCACAACCAGCAGCAACCAGAGCGTTGTGAACGTTGTGCTCACCAAGCAATTTCAGGCTAACAGGGTGGGCAACGCCTTCAATTACCAAGTCAAATGAAGGGCAACCATTAGGATTCAATACAATATTATCCGCATGGATAGCACACTCATTAGATAAGCCAACACCCAGAGTCTTTACCCCTTCGGGCATATTCTCCAACCAGTAATTCGCATAGCCATCATCGGTATTGATCACCGCCGTCGCCGATACATCCAAACTGGTATAAATTTGGCCCTTGGCTTTTGCGATAGCATCAACAGAACCAAAGCCCTCGACATGCGCTGGCATTACGTTATTTACCGCCGTCACCTGCGGCTTGCCGATACCACACAGGTAGCCAATATCGTCAGGGCCGTTAGCTCCCATTTCGAGAATCAACACATCGTGTTGCACTGTCAGCCCAAACAAAGTCATAGGTAAACCGAACTGGTTGTTCAGGTTTCCCTCGGTTACACAGGGTGTATGACTCTGGGAAAAAATTGCAGACAGCATCTCCTTAACGGTGGTTTTTCCGCAGGACCCTGTGATCGCCACAACCGGACCGTCAAACTGCTCACGGCACAGTAAGCCAATTTGTCCTAATGCGGCCGTCGTATCTTCAACGCGCCACTGCGGTAAACTGCAACTGGGTACTTCACGATCGACGACCAACCCCAATACCTGGCCATCCAGCTCACCGACAAAGTCGTGAGCATCAAAATTTTCGCCAACCAGAGCAACAAATAAAGATTTGGGGTCCAGCTTGCGGGTATCCGTACAAACCAGTTCAAACTCCACAGAGCCATTGATTAACTCACCACCAAAACGGCTTTGCAGTTGCTGCAACGTAAGGGAATTAATCACCTTGGCTCTCCTTGTCTTCACTTGACTGGCCCGGTTCATCCACGCGGGCTTTGAGAGCTGCAGCAGCTTGCTCACGATCGCAGAAGTGAATTTTTTCACTGCCGATAATTTGGTAATTCTCGTGCCCTTTACCGGCGATCAATACAATATCCCCCGGTTGCGCTGCAGATACCGCCTGAGATATCGCTGTCGCGCGATCAATTTCAACTTCGATATTACTGGCAGCCCCTTCGAGAATATCGTCGATAATTTTTTGTGGTTCCTCGCTGCGCGGATTATCGCTAGTCACAATGGCACGGTCCGCCATCTCGGAGGCAATACGCCCCATCGCCGCACGCTTACCCGTATCCCGGTCACCGCCACAACCAAAAACACACCACAAATTACCGCGACAGTAAGGGCGCGCTGCTGCTAAAGCCGCGCGAAGAGCATCTGGTGTATGGGCATAATCCACCAATACACCCACATCATCGGAACCCTCAACCAGGACACGCTCCATACGCCCCGGCACCGCTTTAATAGTGGGGAAAGCGGCAAGAATATCTTCAAAAGGCATGCCCTCTGCCGCTGCAGCAGCTACCACAGCCAGAGCATTGTGAATATTGAAATCGCCGATTAAGGGTGCGTGCAGTTCACCGCTGCCCCAGGGGGAATTAAGCTTTACAGAAAAACCGCGCTCATGGCGACGCAGGTCAGCAACATATAAATCACCCGCCTGCAGCCCATAAGTAATAACGCGCAGGCCACGCAATTTGCAGCGCTCTGCCAACTGGGCGCCAAACGGATCATCCAGGTTAATGACTCCTCGCTTCAATTTTGGCAGTCCGAAAAGTTTCTCTTTGGCTGCGCCGTAAGCGGCCATATTGCCGTGATAATCCAAATGATCGCGGCTCAAATTGGTAAAAATTGCCGTATCAAAAATCAGCCCATGCACACGTCCCTGAGAAAGGGAATGCGAAGAAACTTCCATTGCGGCAGCGGCAACGCCACTATCGCGATAATTTGCAAAGTCCGCTTGTAAACTCACCGGGTCAGGCGTTGTTAAACCCGTTTCCTGCAATTCGATTTGGTTATCTTTCCAGACACCATTACCAATGGTGCCTATCAATGCTGCACTGCCAAAGTGGCGAGCCAGTAATTGGGAAGTCAAATAGGCGCAAGTGGTTTTACCGTTGGTGCCAGTCACTCCAACCAAGTGCATTTCACCACTGGGATTACCGTGGAAGCGCGCGGCAATTTCCCCTACCCGCTTTGCCAGACCGGGAACACTGACCACCTGGATATCACCACGGCTTTTACATTCCAACTTGTCGCCGTCGGCAAGCACTACCGCAGCACCTGCAGTAATTGCCGCATCGATAAATTCCCGACCATCGACCACAGAACCGCGCAAGGCCATAAATGCATCGCCCGCTTTTATCTTGCGGCTATCCAGGGCAATACCAGTGACAGAAATATCGGGAATACCGGCGTAACCCGGCACTAATTCTTTGATAGAAACAGAATGTTTTTCGCGCTGACTCACGATTTTGAACCCCTCTCGCTTAACTGCGCGGCCAATTGCCCCTCCGCCGATTCAATTTTTTCCGGCGGAACCTGCAACAGGCGCATAGCACCAGTCATCACCGCACCGAATACCGGTGCAGCAACTTCACCACCGTAATATTTGGCGTGACTGGGATCATCAATAACAACTACCGCGGCAAGGCGCGGATTATCAGCGGGAATAAAGCCCGCAAATACTGAGCGATAGCGATTATCCGCATAGCCACTACTGCCAACTTTGTGCACAGTACCGGTCTTGCCGGCGACACGATAACCTTCTACAGCGGCAAGGCGTCCGGTACCCTTAGCACCAATCACCGTCTCCAACATCGCAGTAACCTGCCCGGCCAAGGATTGCTCAATAACCTGCTCAGGCTCGCCCGGAACTTTGTTACCGGATAAAACCAGGGAAACAGGACGCTTAACCCCTTCATTCGCCAGTACGCTGTAGGCTTGTGCCAGTTGCACAGCGTTAACTGTTAAACCGTAGCCGAAGGCGAAATTAGCCCGCTCGATTGGGTGCCAGCGGCTGCGACTGGGCAAGATCCCCTGTGCTTCACCGGGGAAGCCGCTGCCCACTGCCTCGCCCAGACCCAAGCGATAAAAGAGTCCCCGCAGAGAATTTGGTTCCAAATCGAGAGCAATTTTTGTAATTCCCACCTGGCTCGACTTGGTAATAATCTTGGTGAGGTCTATTTTTCCGTAATTAACCGGATCCACCAGGGTTTTTCCCGGAACGCGAATATATCCAGGGCTGGTGTTAATTTCTGTTCTTGGGGTGTAGCGCCCGGTTTCCAAAGCCGCCAATACCGTTAAGGGTTTCACTGTAGAACCCGGCTCAAACTGGTCGATCAGCGCACGGTTGCGCATAGCCGCCGATTTAACCCCTTTGCGATCATTGGGATTAAATGAAGGCTGGTTGGCCATGGCCAACACATCGCCACTGTGAGTATCGAGAATCACCATAAAGCCGGAAGCGGCGCCGTTTTCCGACACCGCCCGCTTTAATTCCCGGTAAGCCAAATATTGCAGGCGCATATCGATAGACAAACGCAGATCCCTGCCCGGTTGCGCTTCCTGACGAATTGCCAAATCCCTTACCGTGCGCCCTTTCAGATCTTTAATTACCTGACGTGATCCCGGCTGTCCGGACAGCCAATCGTCGTAGGCCAATTCCATTCCTTCCTGGCCGCGATCATCGATATTGGTAAAACCGAGAAGTTGGGCTACGACCTCCCCGGCAGGATAGAAGCGCCGATACTCTTTTTTACTGAAAACACCTGTAATACCCAGGTCCAGCACTTTCTCAGCCTCTTCTGGAGACAAGTGCCGGCGCAGGTACATAAATTCTTTATTGCGGTATTTCTTCAGGCGAGTGCCAAGTTTGGATGACGGTAAATCCAGCGCGCGAGCCAGGCGCACTAAATTCGCATCGCTTATTTCACTCAACAGCTTGGGATTGGCCCACAGGCTGTGTACCGGTGTACTGACAGCGAGAAGCTCACCGTTTCGATCGACTATTGAGCCCCGATAGGCAGCAATCTCTTCGGTGCGCAAGGTGCGGGCCCGGCCCTGGTCTTGCAGGAAACGATATCCGCGCTCAGCAGCAGGCACTACCTGCAGTTTGGCCAAGTGGAACACAAGGGTAAGAGCGAGCAGGCACAGCAGGACCGCCACCAGCGCAAAGCGCCAGCGGGCTATACCCGGCTGAATATCCTTTTTTTTGACTGCGCCCATGTTTTCCCAGTTGGCGTTATCTATTTATTTTGCATCCCGGCTGAGCATGCCACTCTCCAGGGCCTGAACTCCAAAACTCAATTAACGCAAAATTCTTTATAATTATTTAAAGGCCAAAGCCCCCAAACGCAGAAACCCCACCGGGCAAGCAGTGGGGTACTTACGTCTTCATCCAAGGCGGTTAAAACTTAATCCGCCACTACCAATACCTGTTCCGAAGGTGCTGGCATATGCATTTTTAATTTTTCTCGAGCGACCTGTTCGACCCGGCTATAGGCAGACCAGGCACTTTTCTCCAAAAGGAGACGCTCCTGCTCATAGCGCAATTCATCGTGGGCTTTTTGTGCCTTACCGAGCTCAGCAGTTAACTCTCGGCTTTGTTGGGTGGTATGAATAACAGATAGCGACGACAGTATTACCGCTATCCACATTACCCCCACTCCAAGTAGAGCCTTGCCAGACATAAACTCAGCTTCCCGCCAGCTTTTCTGCCACCCGCATTACTGCACTGCGGGACCGCTGATTTTCATCCACTTCAACCGTGTTGGCTTTCACTGCCTTGCCCACCGAACGCAGTGACTTGGCTATCTGACTATCCATAACCGGAAGGCCACGAGGCAACTGGGGTCCGCGCTCTTTTTCCCGAATAAAACGCTTCACCATTCGGTCTTCAAGAGAGTGGAAACTGATAATCACCAGGCGCCCACCCGGTGCCAGCAACTGCAGGGATTTATCCAATGCACTCTGCAGATCATCCAACTCGCCATTAATATGGATACGAATAGCCTGAAAGACTCGGGTAGCAGGATGTTTACCTTTTTCCCAAGCCGGATTCGCCTCTTTCACAACCTCGGCAAAATCGAGGGTGCGCTCAAATGGTTTTTCCAGCCGGCGCTTTACAATGGCAGCGGCCATTCGACGGGCAAAACGCTCCTCGCCGTACTCTTTAAACACCCGGGCCATTTCGGCCTCAGCCTCAGTGTTGACCCACTCCGCTGCACTGATACCCCGACTGGTATCCATACGCATATCCAGGGGGCCATCCTGCATAAAACTGAAACCGCGCTCGGCCTGATCCAGTTGCGGCGAAGACACCCCCAGATCGAGCAATATTCCACTGACCTTACCGGCAGCTTGCCCGGCAGCCTTATCCATATCGGCAAAAGACCCATGCCAAATGGAAAAACGGGATTCACCGGCAAACCGCTGCTCTGCAAATTCAACAGCCTGGGGATCTTTATCCACCCCTACCAACTGGCCATTGGGCCCCAAGTGCTCAAGGATTGAGGCGCTGTGCCCTCCCCGGCCAAAGGTGCCATCGATATAAAACCCATCCGGCTCAGTCACCAGAGCGTCTACGGCCTCGCGTAACAACACACTGCGATGCAATTCTTGAGACACCCGGTACTCCCCTTATAAAGAGAGGGATGCCATTTCCTCAGGCATACCCTCTTCGTCTTCACTATCATCGAGCCAGGACATCCAGCGCTCCTCACTCCAGAGCTCCAGCTTTTTCCCCTGGCCCACTAACATCAATTTCTTTTCCAGCCCCGCGTACTCACGCAGAGTTGGCGGAATCAATACCCTGCCATTGCCATCCACCTGCAGCTCACAGGCATACCCGATCAGCAGGCGCTGAGCGCGCCGAGCCACTTTGTTAAAGCTGGGCAATGCTTCAATCTTCGGGAGAATTTGCTGCCACTGGGGCGACGGATACACCAACAAACAGCGTTCCTCTGTATGGGCAGTCACCACCAAGCACCCCGCACACTCATCCAACAGCCTATCGCGGACGCGTGCCGGTATTGCCAGACGCCCCTTGGCGTCCATATTGATTGCGTGGCTGCCCAAATACACGTTTAGTGGTTCTCGCTTTGGAGATCGCGCCTCTCGCGACTCACTCCCATATGGCAGGTCAATGGAGAAAGATGTTCGACTTTAACCTGGCGGTGTGAACACCCACTTACTTATCGCGAATAAACCACAAATTTCCACGATTTTCCACTTTTTCCCACTCTCGACACTATAAAACTGGTCGACACAAAGTCAAGGAATTCGACCCCAAAGTCCCCATAACCCCTTGTAAAATCGCGGCCTCCAGAGAAGTGGCGCATATTGGCACATTGAAACTAGTCGGAACAGCCCTATCTGGCACGATCGCCCCCTTAACAGTTAATCAATTTTTTTGCGCCAAGAAGAGGCTTTAGCCGAAATTAAACGAGAAGAAATAGGCGAACACAAAGAGGGCTACCGGAGCCGGGACCACCACATCAGGCAAACAAAAAAGCCCGGCGAATGCCGGGCTTTTGAAATTGTTGAGCTGGCCTGTAAGCCGGGTTCTGTCGAGGACAATCATTCATCTGGGATGCCTGTCACCAGACACCTCAAGCGACCTACCCGCCCTCAGTGCGGGTCACACCTATAGAGGGCCTATTTGGTCTTGCTCCGAACGGGGTTTACCATGCCGCGGACTGTTACCAGCCGCGCGGTGCGCTCTTACCGCACCCTTTCACCCTTACCTGTACTCCCAAAAAAGGAGCCATCGGCGGTCTACTCTCTGCTGCACTTTCCGTAGGCTCGCACCCCCCAGGCGTTACCTGGCGTTCCACCCTATGGAGCCCGGACTTTCCTCCATCGCACAAGACGACAGCGATTGCCCGGCCAGCTCGCGGCGAAGAGTAAAGAGGCGACAGACGGATTGCAACAGGCAATTGCAGCAATCAGTGCCTTATTTTTGCTCCAGGCTCCAGTTGTACAGGGCTTTCTTTTTCACTCCAGTAATTTCGGCAGCGATCGCCGCCGCTTTTTTCGGCGGTAACTCTGCCAGCAACAGTGACATCACACGCTGCGCCTCCCCATCCAGCTCACTGTCACGAGAGCGCTCCGCACCACGTACCATCAAAACAATCTCACCGCGCTGCTGATTGCTGTCAGCGCGGACCCACTCAACCAACTCTGCCAGAGGCATCAACTGAAAAGTTTCAAAGGCCTTGCTGACCTCGCGGGCTATCACCGCTTCGCGATTGCCGCCGAACACGGCCGCCATTGCCTCCAAAGTGTCGGCAACCCGGTGAGGGGCCTCGTAGAACACCAGGGTACGGGTATCACTGGCCAACTCCTGTAGGGCTCGCTCACGGGCACCGGACTTAGCCGGCAGGAATCCCTCGAAACTAAACTTGTCACTGGGGAGTCCGGCGGCGCTCAGTGCGGAGATAAAAGCACAAGCCCCCGGTATCGGGGAGACTTTGATTCCACGCTCCCGGGCTTCACGTACCAGGCGATAGCCGGGATCTGAGATCAGTGGGGTGCCCGCATCGGAAATCAGGGCAATGGTCTGGCCCTGCTCCAAACGCTGCAAAATCTGCTCTGTGCGCTTGTCATCCGAGTGATCGTGATATGCCATCAATGGCGTATCGATATTAAAATGGGAAAATAATCGCTGACTGTGACGTGTGTCCTCCGCCGCAACCAGATCGGCACATTGTAGAACTTCGATCGCTCGCGGTACCATATCGGCCAAATTACCAATGGGCGTAGCGACAATATAAAGCAGCGCCTGATCCGGCCCCATAGCTGTTCACTCCAAATATAAATATTGCGGGAGAAGATTATGTCCGCCTCTTCCCGGCGCACCTCTACTGTAATCACCAGAATGGCAGCTGCCTCACTGGCAGTCGCACTGGCTGCTTGCCAGACACCGGCTTCCCGGCCAAACGTTTACCAGCCGGATTATTCGGCCGGCCACACCGCAAGCCGCAGTGAAGCTGTACGTATGCTGCGCAGTGCCGACACCCTGCCGGCACCGGCGCGGGATCAACAGCGCCTGCAAGCGGCCGCTATTCTATACGAGCTGGGAGATAAAGAGACGGCAAAAGAGGCGGTAATCAAAATTACGCCCGAACAGCTGGACGACAACCTCTTCGCCAGCTATGCACAGGTCTATGGCAGCCTACTTGCCGCAGACGACGACTTCTTTGAGGCCCTCGACCTGGCAGCCTCTCCACGCCTGGAAAATGTGTGGCCGGAGTTACCACAGAAGACTGCCTTACCTCTACGCAGCCTGCGCGCTGACCTATGGGGACTTCTGGGAAATCTCGACAGCGCAATTAGTGAGCGGCGCGAAATCTCCTATATCGCCCAGTCCGACGAAGCGATCACAGAGAATAACAACGGCTTTTGGCATCTCTTGACCCAGCTGCCCTCCAGTGAATTGCAGGCTCGCGCCACCCAAAGTAATGACACCCAGATGCGCGCCTGGTATCAACTCGCCCTGCTGGGCCGCGACACCCAGACGGATATCAGCTCACAGCTGACCGCACTCAGCCGCTGGCGCGAGCGCTGGCCCGCCCATAGTGCCAATTCCCATCCGCCACAGGCATTGCAGCTGTTAGAGCGCTTGGCCGCCCAGCGGGCAGACCGCGTGGCGCTGCTCTTGCCACTGTCCGGCCCCCTGGGCAACGCCGGCAGGGCAATCCGGGATGGCTTTATGGCCGCCCACTACACCGCTCTGAATGCTGGCGGCGCAACTCCGAAAGTGATGGTTTACGACACCGGTTCCGATCAGCCATTTGAGGAAATTTACCAGAGCGCCGTAGATGCCGGTGCGCAGATGATTGTTGGCCCACTGGATAAGAGCAAGGTAGCCAACCTGCTTGCCACAGAAAAACTGCCAGTGCCTACTCTCGCCCTCAACTACGGCGATGAGGGGCGCCTGACCACAGACCTAGTCCAGTTTGGCCTGGCAATAGAAGATGAAGCGCGGCAAATTGCCCAGCACGCTTACCGGCAGGGCAAGCGACAGGCAATGGTCCTCACCGCTGACAATAGCTGGGGGCAGCGCGGCGCTGAAGCATTTGAAGAAGAGTGGCTGCGCCTCGGTGGCTCAGTTAGCATTCGCCGAACGTTTAAGGACAACAGCAAGTTCTCAGCCCTGGTCAGCGATGCCCTGTTAATTCCCGCCAGCAACGCGCGCAAGAAGGAATTGCAGAGTCGCCTGGCGGCAAAGCTGGAATTTACCCCCAGACGCCGTGACGATGTCGATATGGTATTCCTGGCAGCACAACCCCAGCAGGCGCGCCAGCTCAACCCCATGCTGACCTACTACTACGCCAGTGACCTGCCCGTATACGCTACCTCTCATGTCTTTGGTGGCAGCATCAACCGCAATCGCGACAGGGATATGAACGGTATTCGCTTTACCGCCCTGCCCTGGCTATTTGAAAGCAATCAAACCAAGCAGGATATCGAGGAGCAGGCGTCGCCCGTACCGGCTTTTGCCAGACTGTATGCCCTAGGTGCCGATGCCTTCCGCCTCTACCCGCGCTTGCCTATGTTGCGCCAATTCCCGGAACAGAAAGTACACGGTCTCACCGGCGCATTGAGCCTGAGCGCTGATGGCCGCATAGTGCGCGAACAAATGTGGGCGCGAATCGACAAAGGGGTGCCGGTGCCCATCACTACCGTCGAGCCCCAATTGCCGCAGCGGGAGCCAATCGAATTAAGTGGGAATCGTGAGGCTTTTTAAGGGCTCAAGCGGCACTGTCGGCAGCCAAATGGAGGCTGCCGCGGCCCGCTATTTGCAGCGCGCGGGGCTCACCTTACTGGAGCGCAATTATCGCAGTTCACACGGAGAGATAGACCTTATCGCCCGTGAAAGCGATACTGTCGTGTTCGTGGAGGTGCGCTTCCGCCGCAAGAGCCAGTTCGGCGGGGCCGCAGCCAGCGTGGATTCACGCAAGCAAGCTAAGCTATTGGCCACTGCCAGCCGCTATTTGCAGCAACATAAACTGGACTGTCCGTGCCGCTTCGATGTCCTGGCCATAGATGGCGATGCACAAAACATCCAGTGGATTAAAAGCGCCTTCGAAGCCTGAGGCAAAACCGAGATTTACCCTGTCAAGTTATGGTGAGTTCGAACTCACCTGAATTAAGGACACAATGGAACAGCGAGTCGTAACCCTTTTTCACCACAGCCTTGAAGCCACAATGAACGCTGGCGAGATACTGGCCCCGCTGATTGCAGAAGCCAGCGAAATGGTGGTGCATACACTCTTGGCAGAGAGCAAAGTCCTGCTCTGTGGCAATGGTGTCAGTGGCGCATTGGCGCAAAGTTTTAGCTCGCAACTGACCGGCGGCTTCCAGCGCGAACGCCCCGGCCTACCGGCTATGGCCCTCAACAGCGACGGCGTCTCCATGGGCACCGTTGCCTCGAACCACGGCGGTGCAGACACCTTCGCACACCCGGTTCGCGCCCTGGGGCAGCCCGGTGACCTTCTCGTAATTATCAGCAGCGATGGGCGCGACTCAAACCTGGTTCAGGCCATGCGTGCGGCTCGGGACCGGGATATGGGCATACTCGCACTGACCGGCGGTGATGGCGGCGACTGCGCCGCCCTGCTCGATACCCATGATATTGAACTACGGGTGCCATCCGATGTCGCAGCAGAGGTACACCAAGTACATCTTCTGACAATTTTTTGCCTGTGCGACCTAATCGACAGTAGTTTGTTTGGTGGCTACGAGGAATAAACGATGAACAACAAAAAGTTGACCCTGGGGAAATATCTCCTGGCTGCCCTTGCGGCAACCACCTTGTTAGCGGGATGCAGCACTGTATTGGAGGCCACCCATGACGGCCCCATACAACAGGACCCCGGCGAGCGATCTTTTGGTACCTATATTGATGACCAACGTATCGAGACGGTGACCACAGTCAATATCAACAAAGCTCACCCGGACCTGAAAACCTCGAATATCAATATCAATTCTTTTAATGGTGTTGTACTGCTCACCGGCCAGGTGCCCAGCCAAGAACTGCGCCTGCTTGCCGGACGCACGGCGGAACAAGTACAAAACGTTCGCCAGGTCTACAACGAAATTCAGGTGCGCGGTAAAGTCACTTTACTGGCTAGCACCAGCGATACCTGGCTAACCACCAAGGTGAAAAGCAACCTGTTTGCCAATAAGGAAGTAGACAGTGGTCGCATCAAAATCGTGACCGAGAATGGAGTTGTTTATTTGATGGGACTGCTAACTCCTGCCGAAGCGGAACGGGCAGCCGAAGTGACCCGCTCGGTAGGCGGGGTACAGAAGGTTGTAAAAGCAGTGGAATACATCAACTAATAGTTCCCTCACTACACAAACAAAAACGGAGGCAACTGCCTCCGTTTCCGTTAGCGCTCAAGTCTGTAACTTATACGCGCTCTATAGCAACCGCTGTAGCCTCACCGCCACCAATGCACAGGCTTGCCACGCCCTTCTTGGCATCGCGCTTTTCCATCGCTGCCAACAGGGTAACCAGGATACGGGCACCGCTAGCACCTAACGGGTGGCCGAGGGCACAGGCACCACCGTTAACATTGACCTTTTCCCAGGGCAAATCGAGCTCACGCATTGCAGCCATAGTCACTACCGCAAATGCTTCATTAATCTCGAATAGGTCCACATCCCCCGCAGACCAACCGGCATTTTCCAGCAGCTTGTGCATAGCGCCGACCGGAGCCGTAGTGAACCACTCGGGCTCACGGGCAAACTGGGATTGCCCCTTGAGAACAGCCAGAATTTTCAAGCTGCGCTTCTCAGCTTCACTTTTGCGCATCAACACCAGCGCCGCAGCACCGTCAGAAATAGAGCTTGAGTTCGCTGCAGTTACAGTGCCGTCTTTACGGAACGCCGGTTTTAGCTGAGGGATTTTGTCTGGACGGGCATTACCTGGGGCCTCATCGACGCTGACCTCAATCTCACCTTTGCGAGAGGCAATCGTCACCGGGGAGATTTCACGAGTAAAATCACCACCTTCAATCGCGGCCTGGGCACGCGCCAGAGATTCCAGGGCAAAAGCGTCCTGCTCTTCGCGGGTGAAATCGTACTTATCGGCAGTAGATTCGGCGAAAGTACCCATCAGCTTGCCATCTGCAGCATTTTCCAGGCCATCCAGGAACATGGAATCTTTGACCTCTCCATGACCGAGGCGCATACCAGAGCGGGCCTTGGCCAGCAGGTAGGGGGCATTGCTCATGCTTTCCATACCACCAGCAACGATAACCTTACCCTCACCCATCAGCAGGGCATCGCGGGCCATCATCACAGTCTTCATTCCGGAGCCACACACCTTGTTAACAGTGGTGCAAGGAGTGCCGACAGGGATGCCTGCACCCAGTGATGCCTGGCGTGCCGGAGCCTGACCGACACCTGCCGGGAGCACACAACCCATCAGCACTTCATCCACATCGGCAGGTGCCACACCCGCGTCCTCAAGGGCTGCGCGAATCGCCGCAGCACCCAACTGCGGGGCAGTGAGGGCTGAAAGGCTGCCCTGCATAGCGCCCATTGGCGTACGCGACATTCCGACAATCACTACAGGGTCCGAAGTTACATCACTCATTCTGGCTGCTCCAAGTTCTGTGCCGCCATCACTGTGGTGGCGGCAATTGTTTTAATGTCGCCGCATTATAGCCGAAGCCCCACCCCGCTCCGCCAGGGGTGCGGCCGGTGCGTATCAGTATCAGCCCATCGTGTTACTATTTACGCCACCAACAGGGATAAATAGGGGAGCGTTATGGGGTCTACGGGACTTATTGTGCTGACGGTGGTCATCGCACTGTTCTTTTTCATCATCAGTATCTTTAACAAACTGGTTTCACTGAAAAACCACAGCGAAAATGCTTTTGCGCAGATAGAGATACAGTTAAAGCGACGCCACGAACTGGTACCAAATCTGGTAGAGAGTGCCAGGGCATACCTGAATCACGAGAGGGAAACCCTGGAAGCGGTAATCAGTGCGCGTAATACCGCAATTTCAGACCTTAAATCTGCCGCTAAAAGCCCTACCAATCCGGCCGCTATCGATAAGCTCGGCCGCGCAGAAGGCCTTCTCAACAGCGCTCTGGGTCGCCTGAATATGGTGATTGAGGCCTACCCGGAACTGAAAGCCGACCAGACCCTTCGCGAACTCAACGAGGAGTTAAACAGCACCGAAAACCGCGTGGCATTTGCACGCCAAGCTTTTAACGACTGCGTCACCAGCTACAACATCTACAAACAGAGCTTCCCTCCAGTATTTCTGGCCGGCCTTTTTGGCCACAGAGCCAACGCCCAACTGCTTGAGTTCGCAGACTCAGAAACCTTTCAAGTCGCGCCACGTATCGAGTTTTAAATATGAACTTTTACGTTCACCAGGACAAAGCCAAGCACAGCAGTCGTTTGCTGGTTTTCCTGTTCAGCCTGGCCCTCATTGCCCTAATTAGTTTGAGCACCCTGGCTACGGCGTCCATGGTGTCACTGTCTCGCGGCCAACCATTTACTCCCTTTGAAGTTGTGCAACTTCTGGGCTGGGAGACCCTTGGCTCAATAGCCTTTGTCATCGGTACCGTCGTTATCCTGGGCAGTCTGTACAAGTTCCATCAATTATCTCCTGGGGGAAAGGCTGTGGCGGAATCCCTGGGAGGGCACAAACTTAATACTTCCGCGCGAACTGAGCGGGAAAAGAGAGCACTCAATATTGTGGAAGAGATTGCTATTGCAACAGGTATTCCGGTACCCGATGTCTACATCATTGAGGACAGCACCATCAATGCCTTTGCCGCTGGCCAAAACCCTACCGATGCCGTTATTGGCCTGACGCGGGGCTCCTTGGAAAAGCTTACCCGGGAGGAGCTACAGGGCGTTGTTGCCCACGAGTTCAGTCATATTCTCAATGGAGACATTCGTCTAAACACCCAGATCACCGGGCTGTTACATGGAATCTTAATTATTGGACTTTTGGGACAGCTCCTTGTCAGAAGCCCGGCACCCCACCGGCGCGTAACCCCCATAAGATATCCTCTACTAGGCCTGGGAATAACTCTGATTATCCTCGGCTACACCGGTACGCTAATCGGCAACCTGATCAAGGCCGCTGTCAGTCGGCAACGGGAGTTTCTTGCCGATGCCTCCGCAGTACAATTTACTCGCAACAACCTCGGTATTGCCAACGCGCTGAAAAAGATCGGTGGCCGCGATTTAGGCTCAGAACTCAGCAGCCCCAACGCAGCAGAGTTTAACCATATGTTGTTCGCGGTTGGGGTAAAACGCTCCCTGCTCAGCCTTTTTGCCACTCACCCTCCACTGCCAGTGCGCATCAAGAGGCTAGAACCCACCTGGAATGGCCTATTCGCCAATACGGAAGAACAGGTAAAAAGTGAAGCCGAGACTGTAAAACTCAGTGAATTGCAAAATCCGCAGCTCGCCATGGCCGCTCCTACGACGCCTTTCCAGGCTGCTCTGGATGCAGTGGACAACAGTATTGCCAAACCAGATACACACCAAGTTGAGCTTGGACATCAACTGCTGGGTTCTATTCCACCCCTTATCCAACAGGCTGCACACGAACCTTTTACCGCCCGGGCACTGGTCTACTACCTTCTTCTGCACAAGGATAAAACCGAGCGAGACAAACAGCTAAACCTCTTGGAGAAAATTGCCCATCCTGCTGTTATCCGCGAGATGAAAAAACTCACACCACATATGGAATCACTGCCGAGCAACGCTCGCCTCGCATTGATTGACCTATGTATCCCGGCCTTACGTGCCCTAGTCCCTCAGCAGTACCAGATCTTTAAACGAAATCTTATCAAGCTTCTACACAGCGATGGGAAAGTTGAAGTTTGGGAATGGGCCCTGTACCGGGTATTAATGCACGCGCTCGACGGCGCTCCAGATCGACAGCGCCTGTCCCATAGCAAACATGCCAACAAAGATGCTTCACGATTTATCATTGCAGCCATCGCCCATGCGGGAAACAGCCAATACCTTCCAGCAAAACGTGCTCATGAGAAGGGACTCAGTGCTCTCAGGCTTGAAATAACCCCGCTACCCGGCATCGCTGATATCACCCTGCCAAGACTGGACAAGGCCATTGCAATCGCCAGCCTTATACCGCCCCTGGAGAAACCCGACTTACTGAAAGCGATTGTGATCACCTTGAATCACAATGGGGTAATTAAAGCGGAGGAGATCGAACTGTTAAGGGCCGTCGCTGACAGCCTGGACTGCCCTATGCCACCGATTGTCGATAAGTCTAGGTAGCCGCACAACGCCAGCACAAATGCTGGCGTTGTGAAACCTTAATGGGCGTGGTGCTGATAAACCGGCCCGATGCCCACACTCCATAAAATGACGGAGCCAATAAGCACCGTAACCATCATTACCAAGGCAACGGTTAATACTGCACAGGCATACAGAAATGCTCGATCCTTATTCATATTCATCAGGATCGGAATGCCAGCAAAGACCAGGTAAATAGAATACATCCCGGCAATGCCTACCGACGCCATCGTGAGCCAGGGGTGTGGATAAAGGACGACGATACTCGCCAGGAAGATTGGCGTAGTAATAAACACCGCAAGTGCCGTGCCTTCATAATGGCGCGTGGGCTCATCTCCCTCAACTCCGTAGGATCGCGCCATCCAGTTAATAAACTCTCCGAGGCAATAGACGCCAACCAGCAATGCAAAATAAGTAACAACCGACAGAACAGCTGCACTTTCAGGTGTCAGCTTTGCCAGATGTCCCCCAACCTGAAAGCCTACCCGGGTAACCCCAAAGTAACCGGCCACGGTAGGAATCAACGCCAGAAGCGGCACATGAGTTACAAACACCTCAAAAAAAGAATGGCGATCAGCGCGTATCGCTTTCCACTCTTTTTCCGGGTTGGTAAGAATACCTATTGTATGACTGAGTATCCGCACACCAAATCTCCCTTCCAATGCCCTGCTTTGCAGTATCGGTGGCGCACAACAGATTGACCAATGCCAAAAGGGAATTAAGCGTCACTTTCAAATTTACTTGATTTATATCAGCTGTGGACAGACAGGCAATTTCGCCCGCTGCGCTTTGCTTTATAAAGCGCTTGATCAGCCGCTTTAAGGATACTCTCGGGTTTCTTTAGTTTTTTATTGCGGTGGGCAACGCCAATACTCACGGTAACTTTTACTGGCTTCCCCCCACCCTTCCCCCTGAGCGAAGCCCCTGCGGAAAGACGCCCCGATGACCTTAGGCGCAGTGGGTAACTTGAGATTTTCTCCCTGATTTTTTCCAATAAAGCTTCTTTCGCCTGGCGACTGCGGCCCGGAAGATAAATAACAAACTCCTCACCGCCATAGCGAAACACGGTACCGTGAGAGTGGCGCGCGAGTTGAGCCGCAACCATTTGCAAAGCCTGATCACCCACCTGATGGCCATAGCGATCATTCAGCTTTTTAAAATAATCGATATCAACCATGGCAAGACTGTAATTCCATGCTGGCGTCAGCATCTGATAGCGGAAGGCCCGCCTGGAATGAAGCCCAGTCAGCTCATCGCGAAACGCCAATTCATAACTGGCCCCAAGCAGCGAAGCGACCAATAATATTCCGGCTACAGAGCCGGTAAACTCGAGAGGAAGGCTCAACCAAACACTGCACAACAGCAAAATAGAACAGCTAAATAGACCCATAGCGGTGGGGCCAGGGTAGAGAAAAAGTAAGGCAAAAGCACCGAGAGCGGAGACAGCGCCAATCAATTGTGGCAACGAAAATACGTCGGGTAAAAACCCGGACAACCCGCTGGGCAAATTCTCGACAGGAAATGCCAACCTCAGCGGCGCGCAGCAATCATAGAGCAAGACAAAACCCACCCCCTCAGCCAGCAAAAACAGGCCCCATAGCAGCCCAAAAATACTGAAGACACTGCGATCACGGCTGCAAGTAAACAGAACAAGATTTACTGCAACCAGTGAGAGATAAAGCGGGAGATCCCTGTGCAAGCTGGGGAGCAATTGGGAGTGAGCCGCTATGTATAGGGCCATGATAAGCAGTGCTGAAAGCGCAACCCGGCTCGAGCGAAAACCAAAACTGAGCAATACCGCCACAGCCAATAATAAGACTGGCAACTGCGGACTGTATAAGTGGGTCAGATCAATCCAGGGAAGATACTGCGCAACGAGAAGCACCAGAAGCATCCCTGGCAGCCAAATAAAGCGCAGCCATTGAAGGTATGGCGGCATGACATTCGCGGCAATAAAAGATAACGCGCCATTATACGGACTTGGGACAAGCGTATACCCGGAACTAGGTCACAAAATTGAAGCGAAGGGGGGAGCTGGCAGGGCCTTAGAAATCTGCCCTACCAGCGAAAAGGAGCACTATTTAACGACACGCAGAGCCGGTTTTTTCACCGATTTTTTACCCAAACTGGTGGGTGGCGTCGGTTCGGGCGGCTCTGGAGTTTCCTCGGCCTCAAATACCATCCCCTGCCCGTTTTCCCGCGCGTAGATTCCGACCACAGATCCCACTGGAACTTGGATATCTGTCGGAACCCCGCCAAAACGGGCGTTAAACCTGATGGCGTAATTATCCATAGTCAGACTGGCAACCGCTGATTCCGAGATGTTCAGCACTATCTGACCATCGTCGTTCACATGTTGTTGCGGCACCAAAACACCGGGGAGGTGCGTATCAACCAGAATATAAGGAGTGCACCGGTTATCGGTTATCCACTCGTAAAACGCCCGCAGAATGTAGGGACGATTGGATGTCATGGCCGGCTTGCTCACCAGTATTCCCTCAACGCATTTCCCGTTCGTATTCGGTCAGACTCTGCTGGAATGCCTCGCGGGCAAACAGGCGGTCCATATAGTCCAGCAACGGCTTAACCTGTTTGGTTTTCGGAAGGCTGATTTCAAACTGCTCGAGGCGCCACAACAGCGGGGCCATGCAGCAATCTACCAGAGAAAACTCTTCATTAAAGAAGTACGGCAGGTCGGTAAACATCGGAGCGATACCAACCAGGTTGTCGCGCAGTTCTTTGCGAGCGGAGGCCGCGTCCTTACCACCGGCAAGGATCTTGTCCACCAGAGGACACCAATCGCGCTCGATACGATGCATAATCTGGCGGCTCTGCGCGCGGGCAACCGGGTAAACTGGCAGCAGCGGCGGATGCGGGAAACGCTCGTCCAGATACTCCATCATCACTTTGGTCTCGAACAGAACCAAGTCGCGATCTACCAGGGTTGGCAGGGAGTTGTAAGGATTGAGGTCAGCGAGTTCAGCTGGTTTATCATCGGCGTCCACATCGGTGATATCGACGGAAACCCCTTTCTCTGCAAGTACGATACGTACTCGGTGGCTATAGTGGCTGCGACCATCGGAGAAGAAGGTCATCGAGGAGCGCTTGTTGGTAGGCACACCCATGTTCAAACTACCTCAAACTTTAAGCCGGCTAGAGCCGACCATTTATTCAAAATATAAAAGGGCAGTGAGTAAACCCACCACCCATTAGAGACAAACTAGCGACGGCTTTAGTGGTGCACGTCTTTCCAGTATTCGCGGTTCAGCAACCAGGCGAAGATAAAGAACACAAAAATAAACGCCAGCACATAGAAGCCAACACGTTTGCGATCTTCAGCCATCGGCTCAGCAATGTACTCCATAAAGTTGACGAGGTCATACATTGCCCCATCAAACTCTTCAGGTGTCATAGAGCCTTTCACCTTACCCACCTCCAGACTACCACAGGCAGCATCCATAATCGGGTTGCCGAGCTCATCGCGGACAACTTTACCGTGGTCGCGCTTAGGGCCAGGGGCACACTCCTGCAAGCCTTGCAGCTCCATCAGAACGTGAGGCATGGCCACACTCGGGAAGACCTTATTATTTACCCCGGTAGCACGACTGTCGTCCTTATAGAAGCTGCGGAGGTAAGTGTAGAGCCATTCCGGTGAGCGAGAACGAGCAACCAGCGTCAGGTCCGGCGGCGCGGCGCCGAACCATACTTTGGAATCATCTGGACGCATGGAGATCGTCATCAGGTTGCCGATTTTGTCATCACCCAAAACCAGGTTCTCCATCATCAACTCAACCGGGATATCCAGGTCAGTGGCCACACGCTCCCAACGGGAGTAATTGGCACTGTGACACCCCATGCAGTAGTTGACGAAGTACTTGGCACCGCGCTGCAGGGACGGCTTGTCCCGCAGATCGATATTGATGTGATCCAGCTCCACTTCAGATTCTGCACCTACCGCTTTAATCGGGATAAAGGTCAGCAGGCCGACAACGATAATACCGATAAACAGGATGCCGAAAGTTTTACCACCAGACGGGCTGGTTACACGCTCGGGCTCTGGGTAAACCTCATCGCGATTGGTAATCCAGGGCAGCAAAGTAAAGAAGGCAGCGAGCAGCAGAGTTACAACCACCATGAAAGTATTCACGGAGTAATTAGCTACCGCCATCCACAGGAACAGCACGCCGAAGATGACACAAACAGCCCAGGAGCCAATGCCTTTCTTACTCTTCGGATTCGTCCAAACCGGCATGGTCAGGAAGAAGGCGAAGTAGAACAGGGTCGCTACCTGAGACAGGAAGTTACGATCCGGGGTCGGAGATTTAACACCCAGGTAGCCAAGGATAATAAATACTGCAGCAAACAGAAGCAGCAAGCCCTTCGGCAACCAACCCTTGTAGCGGATCGAGCGAACCGGGCTCTTGTCCAGCCAAGGCAGCACAAACAGCACAGCAATAGCGGCACCCATAGCTACCAAGCCAAGGAATTTCGCAGTAAGCGGACCGATATCCATGGTAACCGCACGCAGGATTGCGTAGAACGGCGTGAAGTACCAAACCGGAGCAATATGCGGTGGTGTCTTCAGCGGGTTCGCTTCTTCGAAGTTAGCGTACTCCAGGAAGAAGCCGCCCATTTCCGGGAAGAAGAACACAACAGTTGCGAAGATAAACAGGAATACCGCGATACCTACCAGGTCGTGAACAGAGTAGTAAGGGTGGAAAGCAATACCGTCTTTGGGGATGCCATTCTCATCCTTGTTCTTCTTGATCTCGATGCCGTCTGGGTTGTTGGAACCCACTTCGTGCAACGCCAGGATATGCAGAACTACCAGCAATACCAATACCAGCGGCAGCGCAATAACGTGCAGGGAGAAGAAGCGAGTCAGGGTAATACCAGAGATCAGGTAGTCTCCGCGAATCCACTCAACCAGGCTATCGCCAATGCCGGGAATTGCTCCAAACAGGGAAACAATTACCTGGGCACCCCAGTAGGACATCTGGCCCCAGGGCAGTACGTAGCCCATAAAGGCTTCTGCCATCAGCACCAGGTAGATACACATACCGAAGATCCACACCAGCTCGCGGGGCGGCTTATAAGAGCCGTACATCAAACCGCGGAACATATGCAGGTATACCACCACGAAGAAGGCAGACGCACCTGTGGAGTGAAGATATCGTATCAACCAACCCCACTCCACATCGCGCATGATGTATTCAACCGAGGCAAATGCCTCCTCGGCAGAGGGGTTGTAGCTCATAACGAGCCAAATACCGGTCAACAGCTGGTTGACCAGGACCAATAGGGAGAAAACGCCGAAGAAATACCACAGGTTAAAGTTTTTGGGCGCGTAGTACTTGCCCATGTGCTTATCCCAGGCCTGGTAAATGGGTAGTCTCTGATCTACCCAATCACCGAAATCTGCGAGCCATTTCATGCGGTGCCCTCCTGGTCTACGCCAATCACGATTACATCGTCGTTTTCATAGGAATAAGGCGGCACCTCCAGGTTGGTAGGCGCGGGAACACCGGTATAAACACGGCCAGCCATATCGTATTTGGAACCGTGACAGGGACAGAAGAAGCCACCCATCCACTCATCGCCACCCAGATCGGCAGCACCCACTTCCGGGCGGTACATAGGCGCGCAGCCAAGGTGCGTACACAGACCAACCAACACCAACAGCTTTGGCTTGATAGAGCGGTTTTCCGGATCTACATAAGCTGGCTGGATAGACTCCTCGGAGTTAGGGTCGCGCAGTAGAGGCTCCACTTTATCCAGGTCTTGCAGTATTTCATCGGTACGGCGCACAACATAGACCGGCTTACCTCGCCACTCTACAGTGACCATTTGGCCCGGTTCAACTTTGCTAATATTGTATTTAACCGGAGCGCCCGCAGCTTTCGCCTTGGCACTCGGCTTCCAGGAAGCGACGAAGGGAACGGCAACCCCCACCGCACCCGCGCCACCAACAACTGAGGTGGCAGCGGTTAGAAAACGGCGCCGTCCTACATTTACACCGTCATCACTCATGACGTAGTTCTCCCATCACAGCGACCCCGATAGCCCGGAGATTCGCTGGCCCAAACCCAAAAAGTCTTGAAAGAAGTCCCGCCCCGGCAGATTGCCCGCGCGAATAAACCCCACAAATCAAGCGGATACAAATCGGCGCAATGTTAAAGAAAATGCCAATTTGATACAAGGCAATGCTATGGGGAACGTCGGGAATCACGCGGCGAAACCGCGATAAATCCAGCAAAAGTCATAAGAGCGCTGGATAACCACAGATACGGGAATATAAAAAAGCCCGGCAAAAGCCGGGCCAAAAAGAAAGCTTAACGCTTGGAGAACTGCGGCTTCTTACGCGCTTTGCGCAGACCCACTTTCTTACGCTCAACCTCACGGGCGTCGCGGGTAACATAACCAGCGGCGCGCAGCGGTTGACGCAGCGCTTCGTCGTACTGCATCAGGGCACGGGTCAGGCCGTGACGGATAGCACCCGCCTGACCAAAGGAACCGCCACCTTTAACAGTAACAGTGATGTCGAATTTCTCGACCATTTCAACCTTTTCCAGCGGCTGACGCACGATCATGCGAGCCACTTCACGGCCGAAGTATTCGTCCAGAGTGCGACCGTTTACGGTGATCTTACCTTCGCCTGCTGTGAGGAATACACGAGCAGTAGAGGTCTTGCGGCGGCCGGTACCGTAGTATTGAGTAGTTGCCATCAGATTTATTCCCGTTTAGATCGCCAGTTCAATCGGCTGTTGAGCCACATGAGGATGTTCACTGCCGCTGTATACTTTCAGCTTCTTGAACATGGCACGACCCAAAGGACCTTTCGGCAGCATGCCTTTAACGGCGCTTTGAACGGTGCGCTCGGGCGCTTTTTCGATCAGCTTTTCGAAGCTGATGGATTTAAGACCACCAGGGTAGCCGGAGTGGCTGTGGTAGATCTTGTCTTTGGCCTTGTTACCGGTCACGCGAACCTTTTCTGCGTTGATTACAATGATGTAATCGCCAGTGTCCACGTGGGGCGTGTATTCAGGCTTGTGCTTGCCGCGCAGGCGGGTTGCGATCTCGGCAGCAATACGGCCGAGGGTCTTATCCGCAGCGTCAACAATGTACCAGTCGCGTTTTACCGCCTCTGGCTTGGCACTGTAAGTCTTCATGTTATAAACACCTGTAATATGACCCCCAGAATTAGGGGCCGTCCCACAAAAGAGCGCGGATAGTACAAAAGGAGTGTATGCTTTTCAAGCGGAATTTACCCCGACTCGACAGACTTATTCGGGGCGATGGGGCCGCTCCAGATATTCGCGGGACTGCATCTCCAAAAGCCGACTCACCGTGCGCTCAAACTCAAACTTAAGATTCCGGCCGACGTACAACTCCTCAGCTGGAACCTCCGCAGAAATCACCAACTTCACGCACCGGTCGTAAAATTCATCTACCAGATTAATGAAGCGACGCGCCTGGGCATCCATACGCTCATCAAACTTGACCACCGACCCCAGAAGCACCGTATGGAACTCCCTGGCCAGCTCGATATAGTCATTTTGCGATCGCGGCCCATCGCATAGATCCACAAAATCAAACCAAGCAACATCATCCGCTACTTTCAAGGCTCGAATTGGGCGCCCCTCCACTTGCAGCTGAACCTCGCTACGAGCTTCGCAGCCGCTGACACTCAGCTGTGAAAAACTCTGCTCCAGAGTGTTATCCGCCTCAGGTCCCAGCGGAGAATGATATAATTCCAATATCTCCAGGGTGCGCAGCCGGTAATCGGTACCGCTATCGACATTAACCACCTTGGTGTACTTCTCCAGCAGATCAATGGCCGGAAGAAACCGTACCCTCTGCAACCCATCCTTATATAAGCCTTTGGGCACAATATTCGAGGTCGCCACCAGGGCCACCCCCCGGCGGAACAACGCATCCAACAGACCGGCCAATATCATGGCATCGGCAATATCTGAGACGAAAAACTCATCAAAGCAGAGCACCCGAGCGCGGCGGGCAATCTTATCCGCCACCTTCTCCAGCGGATTCTTCTCCCCTGCGTACTCCTTTAGATCCTGATGAACTCGACGCATAAAGCGATGGAAATGGGTGCGCTGTTTTTCCGCGAATGGCAGGGACTCAAAAAACGCATCCATTAGGTAGGTTTTTCCGCGGCCTACCCCACCCCAAAAGTAGAGACCCTTCTCGGGCTCATTAGCGCGACTGCGAATGCGGGACAAAAAACTGATGATCGCACCGCGCTCAGACCGGGCCACCAGGCGCCGATGAAGATCCTGCAGCTCCTCAACTGCCTGACGCTGGGATTGATCCTCAACAAAGTCCGGACGCTGAAGATCACTCTCATAACGCTCAAGAGGGGAAGAAAATAGTGGTTTGGCGGGCAACATAGAGGAAAATTTCTTCGACTACTGAATAACTGGCGCGCACTCTATCAAATTCAACCATTCTACGCATAGACCGCGGAGAGACATGGTTGGCACCCTTTACAACAGTGCAACTACCCGAAATAGCCAGCCCTCCCCGCAAACTGGAACCAGGCACTAACCATTCTGCCGCAATTGACCGACAACATTAATTGTCAGCGTAATAATCGCGTATACTGGCCTCTCTATTATGAGGGGCAATAGCCACGAACGCGGGCTACCCAAAGTGCAGAAACCGGCTGGGCCAAGATTGGCAGCCTCATCTCTCCACGAGGCGATCTGTACAATAAAAAAGCAAGTTGAGGAGGTAGTAAGTGCACTCTACATCGGTATTAATTCTAGTCGGCGTCCTCGGTATGACCCTGGGTGCATTCCTCGCATTCCTGGCTGTGCGCGGGCGTACCAGTGTGGAGCGCTCAGAGGAACTGGAGCAGAGACTCCGCGAAGCCAACAACAAACTCGAAGATTTCCAGTTGCAGGTCAACGATCACTTTGACCAAACGTCACAACTTGTTCACAACCTCACCGAGAGCTATAAAGAGGTTCACGAATACCTATCTAATAGTGCGCTGCGCTTATCCAGCCAGGATATTGGCCGCCAGATGCTAAAAGCCGGCAGTGGAAAATTAAAAGACAACGATGAGAAATTGCAGGATATAGAGCCGCCTCGCGACTGGGCCCCCAAGGAACCTGGTGCCAAAGGCACGCTTGCTGAGGACTACGGACTCGAAAAAGAGGCCCATGAGAGCAGCTAATAATTAACAAGCTGTACGAGATGATGAAACGCAGATTTCCAAGAAATAAAAAAGGCGGGTAATCACCCACCTTTCTTATTCGGTACTTACAGGCTCTGATAGTAATCCATCAAAATCTGCGCCACTTCAGGGCGAGAAAACTCTGGGGGCGGCGCAATACCATCACCCAACATTTCACGTACTTTAGTACCTGAAAGCAGAATAAAGTCTTCTTTCGTGTGATCAGGAACATCACGCATCATCACCACCTTATTCAGCTTTTTGGAATAAGCGGTGTGGTCAGCACGGAAAATTTCAATCTCAAGAGCGCCTTCGGGCACCTTTTCATCGAAGATTGTCTGAGCATCGAAAGCGCCGTAGTAATCGCCAACACCGGCGTGATCGCGACCAACAATCAGGTGGCTACAGCCACAGTTCTGGCGGAACACCGCATGCAATACCGCTTCGCGCGGGCCAGCATACAACATATCGAAGCCATAGCCGGTCACCATCACAGTATTCGCCGGGAAGTACAGCTCTACCATCTTGCGAATGGAAGCATCGCGCACCGGAGCGGGGATATCACCTGGCTTCAGCTGGCCAAGCAGCATATGGATCAGCACACCATCGGCTTCCACCCCGTCGAGGGCCATCTTGCACAGCTCTTCGTGCGCGCGGTGCATCGGGTTGCGAGTCTGGAAGGCTACAACCTTATTCCAGCCACGCTCCTTGAATTCATTGCGAATCTCAACCGCGGTGCGGAAAGTATCCGGGAAGTCATTCTGGAAGTAGCTAAAGTTCAACACTTCGATCGGGCCCGATATCAGAGTTCGACCCGCAGACTTAAAGGTTGCGACACCGGGGTGTTTCTCATCCAGAGTGCCAAACACCTGCTCAGCCATGGTGTCCATTTGCTCTTCTGAAATGGTTTCGATCGCCTCAACATCCATCACGGCGAGAACCGGATTACCCTCGACATTTGGGTCACGCAGGGCTATACGGGAGGCACCCTCAATTTCACTGGCGTCTTTAACAACATTAACAACCGGCACCGGCCAGAACAGGCCATCTACTGTGCGCAAGGTTTCAGCAACACTCATGGCATCTGCCAGGTTCATATAGCCGTGTAACGGATTGAAGTATCCTGCCCCAAGCATTACCGCATTAGCGGCAGCTGCCGAACTGACCACGATTGACGGTAGGGACTCCGCTTCGTGCATCAACTGGTGATGCCTCTCACTGTCATATACAAAGCGTGGCTGAAGTTCAACGCTGCCATGGGGGCGAACTAGGGACATTTAGGTCTCCAAAAACAGTAGTTACCGGTTAGTCTTAAAATTTCGATTGGCCATTATACGCATCTATCGTAAGCGACCAATGCCATTGCCATACAGGAGTTAGATTATACCTCCCAAATTCCACTCCCTGAGCAACTCCAGGGTCTCAAAAACCAAGCAAGCAGACCCGGACACTGGGCAATCGCTATATAGTGGAGTGAGAAATACAAGCACCCTCCAATTAGGCTCACAAACTGCCCCTCTGTCCAAGCCATTTTGTAGAGCTCCTATATGCTAATTGTTGTGCCGTGAACAACCACCCAGCCAAAAGAAACTATTTCCTCTAACAAAGTCCATGTGCAGCGATTCCGCCCGGAGACGTGTGTATAATCAGCGCAAAGAGGAGTCACGAGTGTCCCAAAACCGATTTTTACAAGATTGGATCCTACCAACCCTGGTAGGCCTTGCCATGGCTGCCCTGCTCTTGGTTATATTCCCACAACTGCGTGGTATCGCCCCTGAGGCCAATGGAAATAATACCCAAGGTCCGGTTTCCTATGCCCATGCCGTCAATGTGGCAGGCCCTGCTGTAGTCAATATCTACACCCGAATGGCCATGCCACAACGCCAGCACCCTCTGTTCAATGACCCCCTTTTTAGGCGCTTGTTCGACAACATGGATGTCCCGCAAAGACAGAGGATGCAATCCAATCTTGGCTCAGGTGTCATTGCCAGTGACAACGGTTACATCCTGACCAATCATCATGTAGTCGACCAGGCAGATGCCATTGTTATTCTTTTAGCTGATGGACGGGAAGCACAGGCAAGACTCGTCGGAAGCGATACAGATTTTGACTTGGCCGTCCTCAAAATTGACCTTGACGGCCTGACCTCCATTTCTGTTGGTGAGCCCGACAGAGCACAGGTGGGCGACATCGTCCTCGCAATCGGCAACCCTTTTGGAGTCGGGCAAACTGTGACTCAAGGCATTATCAGTGCGAAAGGCCGCCACCTTGAAAACTCAGGTACCGGCAGCTACTTACAGAACTTTTTGCAGACAGATGCTGCGGTCAACCCTGGAAACTCTGGCGGCGCACTGGTTGACTCTCAAGGGCGTCTGCTCGGCATCAACACCTCAATTCTCAATCAATCCGGCTATTCAGGCGGAATCAGCTTTGCTATTCCTGCCAATATTGCCTTCAAAGTCATGCAAGATATTATCGCTTACGGACGGGTTGTACCCGGCTGGCTGGGCATTGAAGCTACTGGCATTAGCCCTCAAATGGCCAAGGAGTTCAATTTAAACTCTACTGGTGGCGTATTAGTAACAGCTATTTACAATGAGGGCCCCGCGCACATTGCAGGTCTTCAGCCCGGAGATGTCATCACACATATTGACGGTCTCCCTATCGGCGATGGCAAACAGGGAGAGGCCACCATGGCAACTCTGCGCCCCGGCGATACCATCTCAATAACCTTTATTAGAGAAGGTGCTTCCCATACAGTTAATGCCACAGTTTCAGAAGAGCCACAGACAAAAACAGCAATAGAATAACCCCTCAAGGAGGAGCCTCCATGCGCTCAATGGTTTTAGCTCTGCTTTTTACAATAACTGTAACTCCCGCAGTAGCGGAAGATAAGGAAGACTTACAAAAACTGCTGATTGATTTTATCAGCAAAGCTGCCTCTGATCCCCAGGCCCACCAACGCTTTTGGGCCGAGGACCTGGTATACACCAGCTCAAACGGAAAGCGCTTTGGCAAAAGCGAAATTATGCAAGGAATGCAAACACCTCCCACTGAACCAGTGACAACGAGCTATGCCGCCGAGGAAATTGACATTCGATTGTTAGGAGATATCGCTATTGCTGCATTTAAACTATCGGCTAATGACAGCAGTAAAGGGGAACAAAGCTATTACTTCAACACCGGCATGTTTGTTAAACGAGACGGTGAGTGGCGCGCCCTAGCCTGGCAGGCTACCCGCATACCCCCTACAGAATAAGTGCACTATGTACACACCCCGCATAGAGGAATCTGTCGGGGTGTATTACTCAGAAATCCTTGACCCGAAAACCCGCAGAGCGGGCATGAGCTTCTAACCCCTCCCCGAGCGCAAGAGTATGCGCTACGCGCCCCAAGGTATCAGCGCCTTTTTCAGAACAGTAGATCACCGAACTGCGCTTCTGGAAGTCGTAAACTCCCAGCGGTGAGGAAAAACGGGCAGTGCCACTGGTAGGAAGGACATGATTGGGGCCAGCACAGTAGTCCCCCAATGCCTCTGCCGTATAGCGCCCGAGGAAAATGGCTCCGGCATTCCGGATCTCAGGAAGGTAAGCCTCAGGATTATCTACTGAAACTTCCAGGTGCTCCGGTGCAATCTGATTAGAGATTTCTATCGCCTGCTGTATGGACTCCACTTGGATCAACGCTCCACGGTCAGCAAGGGAGCGGGAGGCAATTTCAGCTCGGGGCAACTCGGCCAAAAGCCTTTGCAGCGAACTCCCAACCCGATCTAGATACTCAGCATCAGGGCACAACAGAATTGACTGCGCCTGCTCATCGTGTTCAGCCTGTGACAGCAGATCCATGGCAATCCAGTCGGGATCTGTTTGCCCATCGCAAATAACCAGAATTTCAGAAGGGCCCGCAATCATGTCGATAGCAACATGACCAAAAACAGCACGCTTGGCGCTGGCCACAAAGATATTCCCCGGACCAACAATTTTATCCACCGCAGGAATAGACTCAGTACCATAGGCTAGTGCCGCTACTGCCTGGGCACCACCAATCGTAAACACCCGGTCCACCCCTGCTATTGCCGCTGCCGCCAACACCAGGTCGTTCAGCGCCCCTTTCGGAGCCGGCACCACCATATTTACGGCGTCAACCCCAGCAACTTTTGCAGGAATTGCATTCATAAGCACGGAAGAAGGGTAACTCGCCTTACCTCCAGGAACATAAATGCCGACACTTTGCATTGGGGTAATCTGCTGCCCCAGCACAGTCCCATCAGTCTCCGTATAGCGCCAGGACTCCTGTCTTTGATGCTCGTGGTAACGCCTCACTCTATTAGCAGCTGCCTCCAGGGCCTCGCGCTCCTCAGTACTTATACGATCTAGAGCCGCGGTAAGCTCAGCAGCCGGCAGAGCAAAGTCTTTCGCGCTTTCCAGGTGCCGATGATCAAAGCGGTTGGTGAACTCTATAACAGCCTTATCACCATGAGCGCGAACACGCTGCAATATTTCTGCAACGATACTTTCAACCTCTTGATTTGCCACTGCCTCCCAAGCCAATAGCTGCTTCAATTGGCCATCGAAATCTCTATCGACCGTATTTAGTCGACGAATTACTTTGCTCGTCATAATGCTTCGGGTATCTATTTGGTTTGTGCTACAGCCGATGCCAACTTCTCAATCAAACTATTGATTGGCGCATATTTCATCTTCATGGCTGCCTTGTTGACGATCAATCGACTGCTAATTTGTGCAATAGTCTCTCGGGCTTCAAGGCCATTGGCCTTTAGCGTATTGCCACTATCTACAATATCGACAATCTCGTCGGCCAAATTCATTAGCGGAGCAAGCTCCATAGCCCCATACAACTTAATAATGTCAACCTGACGACCAATCGAGGCATAGTGCTTTTTGGCACTCTGTACAAACTTGGTAGCGACCTTAATTCGGCCACTGGGCAGTTGCCCCCCCTTAACACCAGCGGTCATCAGGCGGCAGCGGGCAATGCCCAAATCGAGAGGCTCGTATATACCATCAGAACTATGCTCGAGTAGAGTGTCTTTCCCCGCCACACCAATATCTGCGGCTCCATGCTGCACATAAGTGGGCACATCCACTCCCCTCAGGAGGAGGAGATGCACCCCTTCGCGATTCGTCGGAAATATCAACTTTCGACTTTTAGTTAGGTCTTCAGCAGGCTCCAACCCTGCCGCCTTAAGAAGCGGTAGGGTCTCCTGAAGAATCCGCCCTTTTGTCAGTGCGATTGTAATTTGTGCAGTCATTTCGATTTACGCCAGTCCGTCATTGGCTCTTGGGATTAACTTCGTAGCAATCAGCCGGGAACACGCCGAATATTCGCGCCCAGCTGTCGGAGCTTCTCTTCAATACACTCGTAGCCGCGGTCAATATGGTAAATACGATCCACCATAGTAGTGCCCTCTGCCACCATACCAGCAATAACCAAGCTAGCTGACGCTCGCAGGTCTGAAGCCATTACTGGAGCGCCCTTAAGCTTCTCCACCCCGGTAACAATTGCCGTATTGCCTTCCAGGGTGATATCCGCCCCCATTCGATTCAGCTCATGAACCTGGATTAAGCGGTTTTCAAAGATTGTCTCAACTACAGTTCCCTTTCCTTCGGCTACAGCATTCATTGCTGTGAACTGGGATTGCATATCTGTAGGGAAGGCTGGGTAAGGCGCTGTACGGAAGCTCACCGCTTTAGGGCGATTGCCTTTCATATCCAGCTCAATCCAATCGTCGCCACAACTGATATGAGCTCCGGCCTCTTCGAACTTAACCATAACCGCATCGAGGATATCGGCACGAGTATTGAGCAGGCGCACTTTGCCCCTCGCCGCAGCAGCTGCCGCAAGGAAGGTTCCGGTTTCAATACGGTCCGGCATAACAGTGAACTTGCAGGGGGTAAGCTTAGGTACACCGTGAACACGCAGGGTGTCAGTGCCAACCCCTTCAATCTGAGCCCCCATAGCAATAAGGAACTCTGCCAAATCGACGATTTCGGGCTCGCGAGCGGCGTTGTGCAGAGTCGTAGTTCCCTCTGCCAGTGCCGCTGCCATCAATAGGTTTTCAGTGCCGCCAACTGTCACTTTCTCCATGACAATATTGGCTCCCTTAAGACGACCATTGGAGCGCGCCCGAATGAAACCACCATCGATGGTTATCTCAGCACCCATTGCCTCAAGGCCCTTCAGGTGAATATCGACTGGGCGGCTGCCAATTGCACAACCACCAGGAAAAGAGACATTCGCAACCCCATGCCTAGCCAACAGGGGCCCAAGAACCAAGATTGAGGCCCGCATCGTCTTAACCAGCTCATAGGGAGCGGTCAGGTCATTGACTGAGCGAGGGTCAATCTCAACACCCAACTTTTCATCAATAGTGACATCACACCCCATACACCGGAGCAAGGTGATCATGGTGGTAATATCATTGAGATGCGGCAAATTATCGATTTGCACAGGCCCGTCAGCCAATAAAGCAGCAGCCAATATCGGCAAGGCTGAATTCTTAGCTCCAGAAATCCGCAGAGTCCCGGAAATTGGGCTGCCGCCCTCTATTATCAACTTATCCATTCAATCTCTTTCTAGATAGCCAACACCTCAGTGGCAATGGCAAGTTAACGACTGGCTTCTTCTGGGGTCAGAGTCTGCATTTGCACGGCATGCAAGGTGCCATCGGCGATTTTTTCACCAAGAGCGGCATAGACAAGCTGTTGCTTTTTTAAACGACTCAGACCTTCAAAGGAACTGCTCACTACAGTGACCATCAGGTGACTACCTTCAAAAGCCACTTCAACAGTACTATCGGGAATTTGCCCTTCGATTAGGGCCTTGATTTCGTCTGGTTGCATAGGAGGGACTTGCGATTGGTTAAAAACAGCACGCAAGTGTACTTGAATCAAGCGGAGTGCGCAGCTACGCACTCCAAAGTTCGCGGATCAACTCACTTTATTTGCGGCATCATCTGCCGCTGACCAATTAGAAATCACCTTGTCGATGTCCCCATAAGTCTGCATTGACTGCGAGAACTGACTACGGAAAGTCTTACCCAGGTTGACCCCATTCAGAATCACATTGATCAACTTCCAGTGGCCTGCCCGATTGCGCACCAAGGTATACGAAACTTTTGTTATACCCTCTTTGCTGCGAACTTCCTGCAGCACATTTACACGATTACCTTGAGGTGTGGTGCCGGGATTGACCACTTTTACATCCAGGTCGCCAAAATTTGCCACGCCGCGAGCAAATGTCGCTACAAGATCGCGACGAAAAGCATCCGTAAAGCGAGAGCGTTGGTCGGCAGTCGCCTGCTTGGCATAGCGCCCCATTACACCGCGAGCGATAAAGTCAAAATCAACAACCGGGGTCAGCACCCCTTCAACAGCACTGTAGTATCTTTGCGGGTCTGAATTTGCATACTGAGCGTTGGTACGAATTACCCCCAAAAGCTCATCGGAAACCCCTTTAATCATTACATATGGATTTTGGGCCGCATTGGCTGCAGGCACCACTGCAGAAGCAAAAACAACACAAAGCGCAAATCTAATCCACCGCGACAAACCGTTTCGGCCAAGCCAAAATGATGCGTTCACAAATTATCTCCAGTTAGCAAATCAATCCTTGGACGCATATGACAGAATTTAGTGCCATAGCAATACCACATATCAACCTTCCCGCAGCCCAACTGAGAGTGTGTCGATCATCCATTGAGTGACATAGCTGACAGCGGAGACGGCAAACTATACCATGGCCACACCCGGCAATGTGGCGGTGTACGAGCGTGTCATTTGACACATCTAAAATGTGCACTGGCTTTTTCCGCCGCCAGCAGCCCGCTAATATAGATTAGCACGACAGCAAAAGATCGAGTCGCCTTTAAATATTGGACTCATATGACAAAAATTATCCACGCTGTCGCATAAGTAAATATCTAAACTGCCGCATAATAAGGCAGTTTTACGAGAACTTGTTAGAGCACTAGTAAGCGATTGAGGCAGTTGATGACACAGGATTTGATTTTGGAAGCTGGGCGCCGCACCGTCCGCATGGAAACTGAAGCGGTGGCAGCACTGGAACACAGAGTTAATGGCGAATTCCAGCGAGCCTGTGAAATGATAATGCAATGTCACGGTCGCACAATTGTTACCGGCATGGGGAAATCTGGGCATATTGGCCGAAAGATCGCCGCTACTCTTGCCAGCACCGGCACACCGAGCTTTTTTGTTCACCCCGGCGAAGCGAGCCACGGTGATCTCGGCATGATCACTCGGGGTGATGTTGTCATAGCCATATCCAATTCTGGCTCATCCGCTGAAGTCCTCACCCTGCTGCCTCTGCTAAAACGCCTGGGCATTCCACTAATTAGCATGGCAGGAAAAACCGACTCCCCTCTGGCTCAAGCTGCAGAAGTAAATTTGGATATATCGGTAGCCACAGAGGCCTGCCCCCTCAACTTGGCCCCCACCTCATCAACAACAGTTACTCTGGTGATGGGAGATGCACTCGCAGTCGCCCTGCTCGAGGCCAGGGGTTTTACTGCCGAAGATTTTGCCTTCTCTCACCCCGGCGGTGCCCTCGGGCGCCGGCTTCTTCTAAAGGTTGAGGATGTGATGCATGCGGGCGATGAACTCCCCCAGGTAACTCCAGAGACGCTGCTATCAAAAGCCCTGCTAGAGATGACCAGCAAAGGGTTCGGCATGACAACAATTGTAAATAGCGACGGTGAATTACTGGGCGTCTTCACCGACGGTGATTTGCGCCGAGTAATAGATCAAAAAATCGAACTCGACAAAGCACTAATGGAGGAGGTGATGAGTCGCCGCCCTAAAACGGTTTCTGCTGACACCCTCGCTGCAGAATCCCTGAGGATTATGGAGGACTATAAAATCACTGCATTAGTGGTAGAAGACGAAGCTCACCACCCTGTCGGTGTACTCCATATGCACGATATTCTGCGCGCCGGAGTTATCTGAGATAATACCGGACAATTAATACGCAGGTTTTGCCCTCACAATCAAAGGCGAAGAGAGATTACTCCGGTGATACCCGAACAAAAAGTAAATGACTCCCTGAAAAATATCCGCTGGCTTGTTCTGGATGTGGACGGTGTTCTGACAGATGGCAAGCTTTATTTTGACAATAGCGGCAACGAACTCAAAACCTTTCACACTCTGGATGGGCACGGCATTAAAATGCTGCAAAACTCTGGTGTACGTGTAGCAATCATTACCGGCCGACGCAGTAATGTTGTAGAGCGCCGAGCGCACGACTTGGGTATCAATAAATTGATCCAGGGCCGAGAGGACAAGTTTGCCGCACTACAGGAGTTACTTTCTGAAGAGTCATGTCGCCTGGAAGATATCGCCTATGTCGGGGATGATTATCCCGATCTACTGGTAATGACCAAGATTGGGTGTCCCATCGCACCACCTAATGCAGCCCCCCCCGTACGGGAGCGAGCCTTTTGGGTCACAGAGGCCCGTGGCGGCGAGGGTGCTGTACGCGAAGTCTGCGACCGCATTATGATTGCACAAGGGACCTTTGACGCGGCGCTCGCCCCCTATATCGGAGAAAAATGATGCGCTCGTGGTTGCCTCTCATACTGGTCATTCTGCTTATAAGTGCCGGGCTCTGGTTTTCCGAGAGTCCGCCAGAACAGTTCTTAGGCAAAAGGCCCACTCCTCAGCAACAAAATCGGGCTGCGGATCTTATTATCAAAGGGGCTGAAACTCGCCATTTTGACCAGGCAGGTAACCTAGCTTATCGAGTGGATGCAGAGCAAATCACCTACTTTCAATTTAAACGCCGGGATCGAGCCAACCTTAAAGAGCCGCGTATGCTGTTCTATACGGACGACCAGCCCAAGTGGGCAACTCGGTCCAAAAGGGGTGTGGCCTTCAATCGAGGAAAACGTATCGTACTTAGTGGCGACGTTCAAATTGATGAACTCCCTGGCCCGAATGGCATCCAATTGGAAACTCCGCGAATCACAATCTTCCCTGACAGGGAATTCGCCGAGACCGACAAAGTTGTTACTATTAGCTCCGGCCCCAACCGCACTGAAGGAACGGGGATGCGCGCTTACCTGAAAGAAAACCGGATGGAAATTCTATCCGACGTGAAGAGCAGCTATGACACCCAATAACCCCTATCCCTCTATACTTAAGACCTTCACTGCAATTACGCTGGCAGCTATTACCACCGTAGCACAGGCCTTACCTGACGATAGAACCCAGAGAATCTCTGTGGGCTCGGAATCTATGTCAGCCGACCGAGCCAATAATTTAGTGGTTTATAGTGACAATGTGGTCATCACGCAGGGCTCCCTCCAAATCAGGGCAGATCGCGTGGAAGTGTACTTTACGGCGAGCGATGAAATCAGCCGAGTCATTGCTGTGGGCCGCCCCGCGCACTTCCAACAAAAGATATTGGAGAGCGAAGAGCCTGTTAAAGCCCGTGCTGAGCGCATCGAGTATGTCATCAGCTCTGAAGAACTGCAGCTCACAGGGCAAGCTTATATCGATCGCGATGGCAACACCCTAACTGCCGAGAAAATCGACTACGATCTCGCCACTGAGCAAATGAGCGCTCGCAGCCAACCTGGTCAAGGCAGAGTTGAGATGATCTGGAAACCTGAGAGCACCGAAGCCAGCGAGCCTGCTGAAGCAAATACCGACACAGACCAGTAGTTCATCCAAATTTCAGTGCCTGTAAAACAGCGCTACTTACAATGATGTAATCCGCCGCCCCTCTCGGCCGCGGTTAGATTTCAGGACTCATTATGCCAACGCTACAAGCGTTACACCTCGCCAAACAATATAAGAAAAGAAAAGTTGTCCAAGATGTCTCTGTCAGCGTCTCAAGTGGACAGGTCGTTGGCTTACTTGGCCCCAATGGAGCTGGGAAAACCACCTGTTTCTATATGATCGCTGGGCTGGTGCAGGCCGATGCCGGGCAAGTCCTAATCGACAACGAAGATATTACCCGCCTATCAATGCACGGGCGCGCCCGCAAGGGAATCGGTTACCTGCCCCAGGAAGCCTCTGTTTTTCGACGCCTGTCAGTGCGTGACAATATTCTCGCAATCCTCGAAACCCGAAAAGGGCTCAATCGTGCAGAGCGCGAAGAGCAGGCCCAGGAGTTGCTCGAAGAGTTCAATATCACACACATTGAAAACAGCCTAGGAATGGCCCTATCCGGCGGAGAGCGGCGCAGAGTGGAGATTGCACGAGCCCTGGCTACAGACCCAAGCTTTGTCTTGCTCGATGAACCCTTTGCTGGTGTAGACCCTATTTCAGTTAACGATATCAAACACATTATTCGCCACTTGCGGGACAGGGATATCGGCGTTTTGATCACAGATCACAACGTAAGGGAAACCCTGGATATCTGTGAAACTGCTTATATCGTCAGCGAGGGACATATTATTGCCTCAGGCACGCCCGATGATGTCCTCGCTAACCAGCAAGTGCGCGAAGTCTATTTGGGACACGAGTTCACCATTTAATGGCAAATGATGACAGGTGTAACTCAATAACAAGAATTTCGAGAAGCTTATCATACATCAACTAAGAAACGACCTCTTAGAAGGCAATAGTCGGCACGCTTATTGCTTGTAATAGTTTGAAGGCCAAGGTAGTCTGCGCCATCTCGGGTTAATTTTGACGAACCCTTTGTCGCACTGGCCTGCAACTTTAAATTATGAAGCAGTCTCTCCAGCTCAAGCTCGGCGCACAGCTAACCATGACCCCCCAGTTGCAGCAGGCAATACGCCTCCTGCAGCTCTCCACACTAGATTTACAGCAAGAAGTCCAGGCAGCCCTCGACAGCAATCCAATGCTGGAAGTTGAAGGTGAAGATCAGGCTCAACAAGCAACAGCCAATACCGAGAGCAACGCACAACAAGAGCCACCAGCCGCTGCGGGGGAGGATTTAAACCAAACAGCCGCTGAGGAAAAAGAGCTTGGTGATTCCGACTGGAACCAGGATATTCCAACAGAGCTGCCGGTTGATTCTCACTGGGACGACATTTACAGCAGCTACAGTGGCCCCGCCGAGGGCGACGACCCCAATTTTGAGCGCAACTCTTCCACCGACACGCTTCAAGACCACTTGCGCTGGCAATTAAACCTGACAGCACTTTCCAGTCACGATAAATGGATCGGCGAGCACCTTATTGACGCCATCGACCCAAACGGTCTTCTCAATACCACCGTTGATGACGTAGCCACCTCCCTTCAGCTCGAAGAAGATGAAGTAGTTGCAGTCCTTAAAGCTGTACAACAATTCGAACCAGCTGGCTGTGGGGCCAGAAACCTCCAAGAATGCCTTCTACTCCAGCTCAAGCAGCTACCAGCGGAAACTCCGTGGCTAAACGAAGCGCAGACCATCATTGAGCGCCACTTGGAATTACTTGGAAAAAGGGATTTCAGACAACTCACCCGACGCACACGCCTCAACGAAGCCCAGCTCGGCGAAGTGATCCGCCTTATCCAGACACTAACCCCCAACCCAGGTGAGGAGTTCAGCGGAGAACAGCCCGCTTATGTCATTCCCGATATTATTGTGTCCCGCAAGGATCACCGCTGGCTGGTCGAACTCAATCCAGAAATCACTCCAAAGATCCGGATTAATGGCCACTACGCCTCCTTGGTAAAACGGGCGGACAACTCCCGAGAAAACAATTTCATGCGGGATCACTTGCAGGAGGCCCGCTGGTTCTTGAAGAGCCTACAGAGCCGCCACGACACCCTGCTAAAGGTCGCTACGTCCATTGTGGATAAGCAGCAAGGCTTTTTTGAAGAAGGCCCAGAGGCAATGCGACCAATGGTTCTGGCAGATATTGCTGAAACCATTGGCATGCATGAATCCACCATATCCCGAGTGACCACTCAAAAATATATGCTGACTCCACGGGGAGTTTTCGAACTCAAATATTTCTTCTCAAGCCATGTCAGTACAGATTCCGGTGAGGATGCATCATCCACCGCCATTCGAGCCCTGATTCGCAAGCTGATTGACACGGAAGTACCTCGAAAGCCGCTATCAGATAACAAGATCACTCAGGAGCTGGACAAGCAAGGCATCAAGGTTGCGCGCCGAACGGTAGCGAAATACCGTGAATCTATGGGTATCCCCTCCTCAAGTGAGAGAAAGAGGCTCATTTAAGCCACAACCCAAACACAGCCAATTAATCTGACCCCTAACCCATCCCCAGTCATGCGCCACTGGCGCCTTCCGCCCCCAACCTGCAACCAAAATCCAAAATTTGAGTGTATCCTTCCATTCTGGCCCACTTCCTAGTAGGGTTGCGACCCGATAGGGGGTGAGCGCCGGCTTGTGATGCACCTTTAAGGAGAAATCCATGCAGATCAATATTAGTGGCCACCACGTTGACGTTACCTCACCTATGCGCAGCTACTGCGAAAGCAAAATGGAGAAGCTGTCCAGGCATTACGACAACATCACCAACGCGCAAGTAATTTTATCCGTCGAAAAACTGATCCAAAAAGCTGAGGCGACGGTACACATAAACGGTCACGACCTCTGTGCTGGATCCGAAGACAGAGATATGTACGCGGCAATTGATGCGCTCACCGATAAGCTGGACCGCCAACTGAAAAAACACAAAGAGAAGTTGCAGAACCATCGCTGAACTATGACACTGGAAGCATTACTCTCTCCCCGCCTTAGCCTTTGCCATCTGGCGGGGAGCAGCAAAAAAAAGCTACTGCTCAATATTGCCCAGGCCATCGCCGAACAATATCCCCAACACGACTCCGATACAGTTTTTAACCAACTGATCGCCCGTGAGCGCCTTGGTTCCACCGGTATCGGCGATGGTGTTGCCATTCCCCATTGCAGGTTACCCGGCTGTGATAGCCCCATTGGGGTTCTCTGTACCACCCAGCCCGCCATTGATTTTGACTCTGTCGACCGCCAGCCTGTCGATTTGCTATTTACTCTTCTGGTCCCCGAAGATGCTGAGCAGGAACATCTGGATACACTAGCCGAAATCGCCGCTCTGTTTTCCAACAGCCAGGTTAGAGATAAGCTAAGGCAAGCACAAAGTAGTGATGAGCTATATGCCCTCGCTATTGATAGTACCGCAGCCGCCTAGAGGAGGTTTTGTTAGTAACTGAGTCTCAGAGCTGACATTCGCCTCATTGTTCAGGTAGTGCAACAAGCGAAATAATAAAGACTTGATCAAAGAAAAGGGCTCTCCATGCGCTTGGTGATAATTAGTGGACGCTCCGGCTCCGGAAAAAGTTCTGCACTGCAATTACTGGAAGATGTCGGCTTCAATTGTATCGACAACCTTCCCACCAGCCTGCTCCCGGAGCTGGTTAAGAGGGTCAAGGCACAACCGCCAAAAGAAAACACACCCCTGGCCCTGGGCGTCGATGCCCGCAACCTCTGGCAAGACATAAGACAGGCTCCCAGTGTTATTGAGTCCTTGCGCGAGACAGGGGTTCAATGTGATGTTATCTATCTCGATGCCCGCGAGCCGGTTTTAGTACAGCGATTCAGTGAGACCAGACGGAAGCACCCTCTCAGCAATGATTGCACCCATTTGCTAGAAGCTCTCAATCAGGAAAAAGAGCTGCTCACCCCTATCTCAACCATTGCGGATATGGTTATTGATACCAGCACCCTGAGCTTGCACCAACTGCGCGAACTGATTAAAAATCGTGTTGTTGGTGAACAATCAAACAGCATGGCGATTCTTTTCCAGTCCTTCGGGTTCAAGTATGGCGTGCCTGTGGATTCAGACTTGATTTTTGACTTACGCTGTCTACCCAATCCCTACTGGGAACCAGCTCTAAGAGAAAAAACCGGTAAGGATATCGAGGTCGCTGAATTCTTGCGCTCTCACCCAGAGACCGCAAAGATGGAGGCTGACATCACCAACTTTTTGGAAAACTGGCTGCCCTCCTACCAGAAAAGTAATCGCAGCTACACCTGTGTCTCTATCGGCTGCACTGGGGGCCGACATCGATCAGTTTATATGGTTGAACAGCTGGTAAAGAAATTTTCCAAAGAGTTTGATAACGTCCAGATACGCCACAGGGAGCAACAAAAATAGATTTTTGTCGAGCAGCGCAATGCAGAAACACCAACTGACCATCATCAATAAACTCGGCTTGCACGCCCGCGCTGCAAGCAAGTTCGCGCAGACTTCCTCCAAGTTCTGCTCCAATATTAAAGTGCATTGCCAGGGTAAAGCCGTAGATGGAAAAAGTGTGATGGCCCTAATGTTACTAGCTGCAGGCAAAGGCACGGAGCTGGAACTAGAAATAGAGGGGACAGATGAAAGTGCCGCCCTGGAAGCTATCAGCACACTGATCTCCGATCGATTCGGCGAAGCTGAATAGAGGCCAGTATACTATTGCCACGAAAAGCTCACTCTAAACATTAAATCGCTAAGCTTTTACATCGCCTCCCAAATCCACCACTAGCAGTAAGGACTTGTTGTGCCCAGCTCTCCCCAAGCCGAAATCAAATTCCGCGCACAGAATCAGCTGGGTGAGCTGTATGCCGCGCTGGATAGCGGTACGGGACAAGAAGTCCGGCGCATGCTCAAGACCCTGACTCCCCAGAGTGTTGCGCAATTGCTGGAGAGCTCTCCACCCCGTATCCGCCAGGTACTTTGGAATTTGGTGGACAGGGAAATAGAGGGTGAGGTCCTGCAGGAACTCACCGACGATGTGCGCAGCCAGATCCTCGCCACTATGGATACCGAGGAGATGGTGGAGGTGATGGAAGGCCTGGATGCCGACGACATCGCCGATATACTTCAGCAGCTGCCGGAGCGAGTTGTTGCCGAAGTGCTCTCATCGATGACGGAAACCGACCGCCTCCGGGTTGAAAGTGTTCTCGCCTATGATGAGAACACGGCCGGCGGTTTAATGGATACAGACACCATCTCTGTCCGCCCCAACCTGACTCTCGATGTGGTACTTCGCTACCTTAGGCGCCATGAACAACTACCGGAATCTACCGACAGCCTTTTTGTGATTAACCGGAGGGGCCAATATATCGGTCTCTTGCCACTATCCAAACTTCTCACCACAGATCCATCGGTGACAGTTCGCGAAGTGGCCAATACCGATGTGGAACCAATACCCGCAGATATGCCCGACACAGAAGTCGCGCGCTTATTTGAGAAATATGACTGGATTACCGCACCAGTAGTCGATGAGGATAACCGCCTGCTGGGGCGAATCACCATTGACGATGTAGTAGATGTTATCCGAGAGGATGCGGACCACTCCCTGATGAGCCTTGCCGGCCTCGATGAGGAGGAAGACACCTTTGCCCCAGTAGGGCGCACTGCGCGGCGTCGGGCCGTTTGGCTGGGTATTAATCTGCTCACAGCTCTGCTTGCCTCCTGGGTGATCAGTTTGTTCCAAAATACCCTGGACAAGGTGGTAGCCCTAGCAGTCCTAATGCCCATCGTCGCCAGCATGGGGGGCGTGGCCGGTAGCCAAACGCTGACAGTGGTCATTCGCGGTATGGCCTTAGGCCAGATAGGACGCAGTAATTTGAGCTGGCTACTTTCCCGTGAGCTGGGTTCGGCGGCACTCAATGCTCTTTTGTGGGCGCTTGTGATGGGCTTGATAACCGCCATGTGGTTTGGCGATATATGGATTGCGGTCATTATCCTTGCCGCCATGATAATCAACCTATTAACCGCCGCACTCGCCGGAGCGATATTACCAGTAGCATTGCGTGCCATGAATATAGACCCGGCACTGGCCGGCGGGGTAGCGCTTACTACAGTCACCGATGTAGTAGGCTTTATGTCTTTTCTGGGCTTGGCCACTTGGTACTTTAGCTAAATCACCTCTGGACCAAGCCCCCTTATTTACCGAAAGCGAATCAAAGATGTACGAATACGACGATTACGATGACGACCTGCCGAAAAGTAAAACTCAGGTCAAAAAAGAAATGCACGAGCTGCAGGATCTCGGCAAGCAACTAACCGAGCTCTCCAAGGCCCAACTGGCTGAAGTCCCCATAGATGAGGACTTGCAGGAGGCTATTGCTACGCTACATCGGATCAAATCCAATGAAGCTCGCCGGCGCCAGATGCAGTACATCGGCAAGTTGATGCGCAGTGCCGACCAAGAAGCGATAGAAACAGTGCTGAGCCGCTTTAAAGAGCGCGACCAACAACACCTGCGTTTCGATAAAATGGCTGAAGACTGGCGCAAACGACTACTGGAAGAAGGCAATAGTGCCCAGGGTGAGTTCTTTGACCAGCATCCCGGTGTCGACCATCAACAGCTGCGCCAACTGATTAGGGACTCCCATCGAGAAATCAAAAACAATAAGCCACCAACCAATCAACGAAAATTATTCCGCTATCTTCGCGACTTCTTTATCCAGGAAGCGGAATAAGGGCTCCGGGCGCTCCAGAGTTAACTGGCTGGCAGCGCCCGCAATCTAGACACCAGAAGTTATTTCGATTTCTTATCCCCAGAAGCCGGCACAAAGTCCAGGGCGAGAGAATTTAGGCAGTAGCGTAAACCAGTGGGCTCCGGGCCATCTTTAAAAACATGCCCCAAGTGTTCCCCGCACTTTGATAACACCTCAGTCCGCTTCAAGCCCCAGCTGTAATCGTCCTTTAAGACAATATTTTGTGGGTAGGCAACATCCCAAAAGCTGGGCCAACCAGTGCCCGATTCAAACTTCTGCTCAGAGCTGAAAACCGGTAAACGGCAACCCGCTGTGACATAAATCCCTTTCTCTTTGTTATTCAGAAGCTTGCCACTAAAAGCGGGCTCGGTACCTTTTTTCCAGAGAACCTTATAGCGATCCTCTGGCAGGATCTGCTTCCACACAGACTTAGGGATCTGATCGAGATCAGTCCCCTCTGCAATATGCTTTTCAGCTTGAGCGACCGTCATATTCTGGTCGCGCTGGTGGTCATCTGCCTCAGAACACGCCGAAAGGGTGACGGCTGTAAAAAGAAGGAGGGGCAATAATGAATGCAACGCCATCTAGAGTGTTCCTTTTACAGGGGATCATCACTAAGATTAGATGGCTATTGCACGCTGCCTCTGGATATTAAAACTCAAGCTGCAGGTGGGGACTTCTCTTCAGAACCGACCCCAACCTGTGTCTTGTTCCCCTCGTGGTCCAGAACCGCGCCCTCACGTTTGGCGCCATCTCCATCAAACAATTTCTCAAATCGCATTTGCGGGTCTGACCAACCGCCACTAATTCGGTAACTGACACTGGCGACCTTTTTAACCTGCTTTTTAAATGCCTTACTGATCAGGTAGACTCCCGCAGCTGCAGGCAAACCACCGGCTAGCGCTGCAACCAAAGCCAGGTTATTCCCAACTGGCAAAGTAGCCACCAACGTTAAATCCAGATCTTCGCGGACTAAATTAACCCGCCCCGCCATCTGCAGTTCACTGGTGGGCCCCTCTACCTGGATGGGTACAGCGATTAAAAGCTGACCATCGCCTTCAAAGACTACTTCACCACGCACCCTATCAAAAGCCATACCACTCTTGTAAAGGTCGGTGAAATCAAGACGCAAGCGTCGCGCCCAGGTATCAAAATTAAACAGTGACAATAGACGCAACACGGTAGAGCCTGTCGCACCGGTTGATCGCAGGAATCGGCCATCGCGAATATCAACCTTAAGCTCTCCGGAGAGAAGGCTTCCTTTCACCTGAGTCGGGGCCCCCTCCCACTTCAAAGCAGTTTCAAAGATCGCTGACTTACTCTCAATCAACGGCTCATGGCCCATCTTGCGCTGGATATCTGCAAGATCATCAGCCACCAATCGGCCGATAAATTGTGATGATTGCTGCCCCTCGGCATCCCTCATCCACACCAATTCTGCACCTAGCTCGCCATTGTGTTTGCCCTGTCCCTCGATGCGGAACCCTCTCACCGTGCCGTGGATATCACTCACCACCAAACGATCTGCAGCTGTCCTCAACTTAAATGACCAGGGACCCAGGGCCTCTTCACCTATTTGAAGGTTATCAGTACTAAAATCGATTTGAGGCAAACTAGTAAAATCAAACTCAGCCAAAGGATCCGCTACTACCTCCTCCGCAAAGGGGTCTGAGGGAAAAGCTCCATCACTGACTTCAGCCGGTTTCTCTGGCTGAGGCAGACGCAAATGAGCCAGCTTGAGGCGTAACGGTGTACTGCCATCCAATAAGCCTGTTAGACTTCCTGCAATCATTTCACTGTCAAATTTGAGCTTCCAATCTGTCCCCACTCCCTCACCGGTAACATGGATATGCTCAATTTCTGCAGAGCCCAACCGAAGCTGGTCTGTACTGAGATCCAGGCGAATCGGAAGTGGCTCACTGGCACTACCCGCAGCCTCTCCTTGGTTTTCTGTGGTACTTGCAACAGAGCTGGCAGCGCTTGACTTCGCTGGTTCAGACAACTGGTAAACATCCAGTAGAGACTGCCAGCGAGACAGGTCAACAGTGGAAATATCTCCAGTGACCGTCAACTCCCGTTTGGAGGGCAAATTTGCCTCAGCATTCAAGGCGATTGCAGCCCGATCTAACTCTCCATCAATCAGCCAGAATTGCCCCTGTAAATGTTCTCCATAGTCCAAGTGGAACAAGCTGCCCTGCTCTCCAATCGGCACTCGCAATACAAAATTGGTTTCTGTTTCCGCCGTCTTGCCAAGTGGGTCAGGCAGGTTTACAGCCACACCGGCCAGGTTGGAAGTGAGTTCAAATACTGCGGCGTAAGGGGTTTCCGCTGATTTTGCAGGAATGGTCACCAGGGCTTGATAATCCATTTCTCCTTCCAGCCACTGCAGTTCTGGCCGCGAACTCCAAGCGTGTACCGACTCAACCAATGCATTGCCGTCGATAACCACCTGGGTATCCCGTGCATCCCCCTCGCCAATATGTTGGATACGAGCAGTCAGCGGGCGGCCCCACAATTTGCCATTCAGCTGGGTCCCTTCAAGGCCTGTCGCACTATCGTATTTCACCAAACCATTCAACGCAGTCGCATCGAGGCGGAGCCCTTTCAGTTGAAGGTCACCGTGCTTCAGGTTGACTTCAACCTGTTGCTCGGGAACTACGGATGACTGTCCCAAGGGTAGAGTTAAGGATACAACGCCATCCAAATTCCCCGTCAGGCTCCAATCATCAAAGGCACTTCCAAGGTGATCTCTGAGTGGTGATTCACGCAATAGTCGCAACCCATCGGCAGCGGGTCCAACCACCTCAGTTTGTACATCAAGGCGTGAGCCTCCACCCTTCTGAGGGGTTACCGCAACCAGAATATTTCCAGCATCCATATTCCAGAGCTTGGCTTTATCGGCATTGACCCGCACAATTTCATCATCGAGCAACAAACGGCCATCCACATCCCTGACCTCAGGCCACTCACTGGCGTAGTCCAGGCTCGCATTTGAAAAGTCGAGCGCCAACTGAATCGTTCTGCGCTTCTGGTGAGTCGCGAATGCTCTAAGGGATTCTTCTTTACCCTCTTTGCTATAACTGCTGCCGCGATAGATAAAGGCCGCACTCTCAACGCGCCCTTGATTGTTCTTACCCAGGCCAGTTTTCAACCAGCTGCGTAAATCATCGCTAACCACAAATGGCACCAGCTCTTCCTGGGTAATAACCCCCGCATCTTTTATCGATAGGGAAAGCACCAGATCCACAGGTCGTGTTTGGGCGTGGAAGGGTAGTGACAGCATAAACTGACCACCGACCTGACCAAGTTCACCGCCAAGCATCAGCGGGCCCGACAATACGTTGACTTCGTTCAACGCCTTATCGACATCCCAGGCTATGGTGCCGCTGGCTTGCTCAAACCCAAAAGCATTCTTATACAGACTGGGAAAGTGCGCCCCGAGGGAGGTACCGTCGAGTTCAACCCGGCCACTGGCGCCCTCAACCTGAAGATATCCACTCAACTGAGTAATTGCCGGGGCTCCTCGAAACGCCTCGACCGTAATATCTTCCAAGTTTGCGCTGATCTCTAACTGCCGGTCCGCACCAGCTCGCAGACGCAGGCTGCGCAACTGACCTTGGGGTTTTAGTGCACGCAACCATTCATCTGCAGCTCCCTCTAGTAACGACAAGCGATTTAAGATACTGCTCCAACCAGCGAGATCGACCAGATCTGCCATCAGGGCTATACCCTCTTGGTCACTGTTAACCTGCAGGTTCAGCGACGGCATTTTCAAGCCCTGCCAATCGATTTCAATATCCTGCAGCGCTAATCGCCAGTGCTCTCCCGGCAACCAGCGGCCCGACAAATTGCCAGAAAAAGCGCGCAACGGAGCCAGTGTATGCTCTTCTATATCATCTCCTGCCCTTTGCATATCGGTCAGGCTTTCTACTTGGGCCAAGTCCACCTGGCCCACTATGCGATACCCACTTACGGCATCACTATGCAGCCACAAACGGCCGTCTGCCCACTTCTTCCCCTGCCAGTGAAACCGGTCGGGTAACGGGGTGAGTTCGTGAAGCAAACTGACAATGTCTTCATCCAGTAGCAACTCATTAAGCTGCATATAGCCGCGCAGTGAGAAGCGCTCTTTATCTTTGGGATTGCCCCGCCCCTCTAACACAACACGAAGGGTCTCTTCATCAACCTGGCTACTCTCCCCTTCACGGGAAATAAAAGCCCGTGCAGTCAGTCGGTGAAAATCTCCGCTATTTTCCAACTGGATTTCAGGCAAATTGATTTCTGCCAGCTGCTCATCGGGAAGGCGCACAGTGATCGCTGCATCACTGATTTGAATTTTGGGGCTCAACTGGAACAGGCGGGCCGGATCTGCCGCTTCGGGGTCGGGTGCAGTGCTGCCTTCAAGCTTAAGCGGGGCATCGGGAAACCCCTGCAGATACCAGAGGCCATTTTCATCGCGGTTGAGCCCGGCCGAAAACTGATTCATTTGCAGGTCTTTCCAGACCAATTCCCGGTTCCAGAGACTGGAAAGTAGATCCAGCTGGAATAGGCCGTGCCCCATTCTCAGCTCACCGTGTTCCCCCAGGCGCAGTCCATCCAGCTGCAATGCAACTTCAAGGGCCTCCCAACGCAGGGAAATACGATCCATCTGTACAGGAATGCCTAGCTGCTCACTAAGCCAATGACTAATCTGCGGACGATAGTTCTCTACCTGCGGGGACAGCAGTCGGCCTGTTTGCACGATGATTGCCAGTGCAATCACCAAACTTACCGACAGTAACCAGAACTTTCTTGCAATCCAGCGTATTACAACCATCGCTATACCCTCACCACCAAACAGGCATGGACCGAGCGCTGACAATAAGCTCTCTTAGCTTGCTGGCGAGTGAATAATGGATTACACAAGAACAATGTCATATTGCTCCTGGTTGTAAATGGGCTCTACCTGGAACTGAATCGGCCGACCAATAAATTCTTCAAGATCGGCGACATTAGCCGACTCTTCATCCAGTAAAAGATCTATAACCACCTGACTGGCCAGTACCATAATTTTTTCACTATCGTAAGAGCGCGCCTCTCGAATAATCTCGCGGAAAATCTCGAAGCAAACTGTCTCCGCACTCTTTAAGGTGCCCCTCCCACTGCAAACAGAGCAAGGCTCACATAAAATCTGCCCCAGTGACTCACGGGTGCGTTTGCGAGTCATTTCCACCAACCCCAGTTCGGATACCCCGGTGATACTGGACTTGGCATGATCGCGCTCCAGGGTCTTTTCCAGGGTGCGCAAGACTTGTCGCTGGTGCTCGGGATCTTTCATATCGATAAAATCGATAATGATAATCCCCCCCAGGTTTCTTAAACGCAGCTGGCGGGCAATCGCTGTAGCGGCCTCCAGGTTGGTCTTGAAGATAGTCTCTTCAAGGTTGCGATGCCCAACAAAAGCACCGGTATTGACATCAATCGTACTCATCGCCTCTGTCTGCTCTACGATCAGATAGCCGCCAGACTTCAAGGTGACTTTGTTGTGTAGTGCCCTTCTTATTTCCTCTTCAACACCGTATAAGTCAAACAGTGGGCGCTCACCCGGGTAGTGTTCCAGACGACCGGCAATTTCCGGCGCATATTTACCGGCAAATTCTGCCGCACGGCCGTGGGCCTCTCGGGAGTCTATACGAATCTTTTCGGTATAAGGGCGCGCAAGGTCACGCAATGCGCGCATAAATAGTGGAAGGTCCTCATAGATAACCGAAGGCACTGGACGCTCCTTAATGCGCTCATCCAGCTCCCCCCATAATTTGTACAGAAAGGGGATATCTCTCAACAGCTCATCCTCACTCACCCCCTCGGCAACGGTACGCAAAATGAAGCCTCCATCGGCCGACAAACCATCCTCTGCAAGGCGTAGAGAAGCTGCTTCAACCAACTGGCGCAATCGCTCGCGTTCGTTCTCGTCTTCAATTCGATTAGAGATACCGATATGGCGCGTCTGCGGCATATACACCAGGTAACGTGCAGAAACCGACAGATGGGTAGTCAGCCGGGCACCTTTACTGCTGATAGGGTCCTTCACTACTTGCACAATCAGTGACTGCCCCTCTCTGACTAGCGCGCGGATATCCGCCACCTCGGCATCCCGCGCCTCCATACCCTCTTCGTCGAGAGGTGCAATATCCGAGGCATGGATAAAGCCCGCACGCTCGAGGCCTATGTCGACAAAAGCGGCCTGCATTCCGGGCAGTACGCGAATCACCTTTCCCTTATAGATATTTCCTACAATCCCTCGCCGCGCACTCCGCTCCAGGTAGACCTCCTGGAGCACACCATTTTCTACCAGCGCAACCCGGGTCTCAGTCGGCGCAACATTAATTAACAGCTCTTCGCTCAAGATTGGCCCTCCTGCCAATAGGGAATGCCCGCATGATCCAGCATGGGGACTACAGCTTCCAATGGGAGCCCTACAACATTGCTGTAACTGCCACTAAAAGCTTCTACCAAGGCGGCACCAAAACCCTGAATACCGTAACCGCCAGCTTTATCGACAGGCTCTCCGGTACTCCAGTAATCCGCTATTTGAGCTTTGGACAAGTGGCGGAACCTGACTCGAGTTTCCACTACACGGCTAAACTGTCGATCCTGTGAACGCAAGCACACTGCCGTGAAAACAGAGTGCTCTACTCCCGATAGCGCCAGCATCATGGACTCAAAGTCAGCAAAATCTTGGGGTTTTTCCAGCAGCCTCTCACCTGCCATAACCACCGTATCAGCTCCCAAAGACCAGAGTCCCTGCGGGCTGTCAGCGGCTTGAAACCCGGCGACAGCCTTGTCGTGGGCCAAGCGTTCTATGTACTCAAGAGGGCTTTCAGCAGGTTGGCGTTGTTCTACAACAGCGGGGGACAATTGGGAGAAAGCCACCCCAATCTGGGCCAACAGTTCGGCGCGGCGCGGCGAACCAGAGGCCAAAAGAAGTCGATTTTCTGAAGCGCTTGTTGTCACTCTATTACATATTCCCTGTGGGTCAGCGGCTGATTATAGCGGCACTGTTCGAAAAATGATCGATTTTTTACACTGATTTACAGTGCCGACGAGACGGTCAACGAACGTGTAAACGCCCGGAAAGCCCCCTGAGCCACGGGGTCACCCAGGGCCAGAGCAGGGCTGTAGTCAAGGCGGGCCACAGGAAGGTCAGCCCGGGTACCGATTTCCCCTCAAGGCCGTGCACCCAGTTGCCCACCACTTGATGAATGCCCACCAGAACAAATACCCACAACAATTGCTGGGCCGGATTAAATGCCCGGGTGCGCTGGTAAGTCAGTAAGCTGAAATAGGCGAGTACCGATAGGGCCAGGGCATGGGTTCCCAAGCTCGCCCCCGTAGCCAAATCCTGGACAATACCGATCATCCAAGCGAACCCCACCCCGAAGGTCTGGGGCATTCGGGTAATCCAGAATATCACCAGCAAAGCCGGAAATGCCGGCCGAAACCAGAGCCACTCCTGTGGCAGGGGCATAACCGAGAGAAGCAGTGACAGCAGAATAGTGACCGCGATAAACCAGCGGTTATTCGCTTGCAACAGAATGTCCTCCACTGCCAATGACCGCCAATACAAAGCGGCTGCGATTCATCCGCCCCCTCGGCAACACTTCAGCCTCCGCAAAAGGTTTACCCGGGTCTCTCTGCACCGAGATAACCTCCCCGACCGGATAACCTGCGGGAAAGCGGCTACCCAAGCCGGAGCTGAGCAGCAAATCGCCCTCCCGAATATCACTGGTATTAGCAAGATGGCGTAACTTCAGGCGATACAGGTCACCTGTACCCTCGGCGACGGTGCGCATACTGTTGCGCAGAACCTGGACGGGAATGGCATGACTGGAGTCAGTTATCAGCAGGATACGACTATAGGAGTCGCCAGCTTCAATCACCTGCCCCAGCAATCCACTGGCATCCATTACCGGGGTACCGATATCAATGCCGTCATCGCGGCCTTTGTCAATCAGCAGCACATGCTCCAAAGGGTCCGGAGTAACGCCAATTACCTGAGCCACCAATACTCGGTCATCGACCATTTCTGCTGAGTTCATCAGTTCTTTGAGCTGAGTGTTTTCCGCTTTTACGGCCGCCAATAGCTGGCTGCGCTGTTCCAGCAGTAAAACCTGGCGCTTGAGGCGGCTATTTTCCTCTTGCAGTTCTTCGCGCGAGCGAAACTGCTCATCGGCCCAATCGCCCACACGCTCGGGGGCTCCTGTAACCCAGTACAGTGGAGCAATAACTCCTGATAAGCGTTCTCTGACAGGCTGAAACCAATTGGTGTAATGATCGGAAACGATCAGCGAGATCGCGAGTATGATGAGAAAGCCCAGGCGGTATTCGGCAGAGGGACCGCGGGTAAATAGCGGTTTCACAGGCAATCCCCTCTTAACAGGTCAATCAAAGATGGTGAGAACAGTACAAGCCACAAAAGATGACTCGCATTTTTTTATTACAAGGAGCTTGCGGATATAGCCACAAGCTCCCTAGCAGTTTTCATAATACCGATGTCTACTAGTTAGACATCAGGTAGAGACGGCTGCGATCCAACATATCCAGCGCTTTACCGCCCCCCCGCGCCACACAGGTCAGCGGGTCATCGGCAACAATTACCGGTAAGCCCGATTCTTCCATCAACAGACGGTCCAGATCGCGTAACAGAGCACCACCACCAGTCAGCACCATACCGCGCTCAGCGATATCAGAAGCCAACTCGGGAGGGGATTGCTCCAGTGCACTTTTGACAGCCTGCACAATACCTGTCAGAGGCTCTTGCAGGGCTTCGAGAATTTCGTCGGAGTTCAAGGTAAAGCTGCGAGGCACGCCCTCGGCCAGATTGCGTCCGCGCACATCGATTTCGCGAACTTCACTGCCTGCATAAGCACAGCCAATTTCCTCTTTGATCCGTTCAGCAGTTGCATCACCAATCACACTGCCGTAGTTGCGACGCACGTAGTTGACGATAGCTTCATCAAAACGGTCACCGCCGATACGCACCGAATCGGAATAAACCACACCATTCAGGGAGATAATGGCGATCTCGGTAGTGCCCCCACCGATATCCACCACCATGGAGCCGCTCGCTTCCTCGACATTCAAGCCTGCGCCTATGGCAGCGGCCATGGGCTCTTCGATCAGTGACACTTCGCGAGCACCTGCACCCAGGGCCGACTCGCGAATCGCGCGGCGCTCCACTTCTGTGGACTGGCAGGGAACACACACCAGCACTCTCGGACTCGGGCGCATCCAGCTATTTTCATGCACTTTCTTGATAAAGTGCTGCAACATTTTCTCGGTCACTTGGAAGTCGGCGATAACACCGTCCTTCAGCGGGCGAATAGCGGTAATATTGCCAGGAGTCCGGCCGAGCATGCGTTTGGCTTCTACTCCGACAGCCTCAACGATTTTCTGGCCATTGTAGTGACGGATTGCGACGACAGAGGGTTCGTCGAGTACTACGCCGCGATCGCGAACGTAAATCAGCGTGTTGGCAGTTCCCAGGTCGATGGAGAGATCACTGGAAAACATACCCCGCAAACGTTTAAACATGGAATTCGATTACCTTGTACTAATTATCAGCCCCCAGGTCGGGCACTGCGGGCGCGGCTTCTTTTATGGATACAAATCCTAATTAGTCCGCAAAAATAATTCTGAGTTCCGAGCCGCATTTCGAATCGGATTCTACGCAAAATACCGGAGTCTCTCATCACTCGGCAGGATTCGGCAAACTCTAACAACCGCTAGGCATCAGGGCAAGGCTGAAGGGAGGTCATTTGAGGCCCACTATCCATTACTGCCGAAGCCGGTGAGAATATAACCCCAATGTGCTAAATTTGCCGGTTCTGCCCGCCGCAAATAACCCGGGCAGTTTTCGACTCGCAACTCAAGCTGGAGGAGTCCATCACCATGGCAGTGGATACGCAAACTGTAGAAAAACTGGCGGAACTGGCCCGTATCGCCATATCCAAAGAAACCATCGAAGAAGTCAGCAACCGCCTCGGCGATGTATTGCAACTGGTCGACCAGCTGCAATCCACCAATACCGATGGTATCGCCCCGATGGCGCACCCACTGGACGAAGTCCAGGAGCTGCGCGCTGACGCAGTGACAGAGGCTGACAAGCGCAAAGACTTCCTAGAACTGGCTCCCCAAACCGAAGAAGGTCTCTACCTGGTTCCCAAAGTAATTGATTAGCCGGCCCAACACTGACGAAATTCACCTAAATACCCAGCCCTCAGCCCGTCTAGAGCCTTTAAGGGAATAATATGCATCAGCTTACTATCGCCGAGATCATCCGTGGATTGCGGAGCAAAGAGTTCTCGAGTACAGAGCTAACCCGCCATTTACTCGGCCGCATCCAGCAACTGGACAGCAACTACAACAGTTTTATTACCGTCACCGAAGAGAGCGCCCTAGCGCAAGCCGCGGCTGCCGACCAACGCCTGGCCAACGGGGAGGCACCGGCACTGTGCGGTGTGCCCATCGCCCACAAAGATATTATTTGCACTAACGGCGTGCGCACCAGCTGTGCCTCAAAAATGCTGGATAATTTTATCCCTCCCTACGATGCCACGGTGGTAGATAACCTCAACGCTGCCGGAACCGTCTCCCTGGGCAAGACCAATATGGATGAATTCGCCATGGGCTCATCCAACGAAAGCAGCTTTTACGGCCCAGTAAAAAACCCTTGGAATACCCGCTGTGTGCCCGGCGGTTCCTCCGGTGGCTCAGCTGCGGCAGTTGCTGCACAACTGATACCCGGCGCCACAGCTACCGATACCGGCGGCTCTATTCGCCAGCCGGCAGCGTTGACAAACACCACCGGGCTGAAGCCCACCTACGGGCGTATTTCCCGCTATGGCATCGTGGCCTACGCCTCCAGCCTGGACCAGGCTGGCCCCATCGCCCGCAACGCCGAAGATGCGGCTTACCTGCTGTCCGCGATGGCCAGCCACGACCCGAAAGATTCCACCAGCCTGAAGCAGCAGCCCTCTGATTTTACCGCCGAACTGAATAACCCGATCGCCGGGCTGCGGATCGGAGTACCCCGGGAGTACTTTGGGGAAGGCCTTAACCCTGAAACCGCAAGCCGGGTTCAGGAGGCTTTGAGAGCGTTTGAAAAGCTGGGGGCTCAACTGGTCGATATCAGCCTGCCACATACCGAGTTAGCGATACCTGCTTACTATGTGATCGCCCCCGCTGAAGCCTCTGCCAACCTATCTCGATTCGATGGGGTGCGCTATGGCTACCGCTGTGAAGAGCCCAAAGACCTGCGCGATCTCTATATACGCTCCCGCGGTGAAGGCTTCGGCGAAGAAGTGCAGCGTCGAATCCTGGTAGGCACCTACGCCCTGTCCGCCGGTTATTACGATGCTTATTACAACAAAGCCCAACAGGCCAGACGCCTGATCAAGCAGGACTTTGTCGAAGCATTCGAAAAAGTGGATGTGATTATGGGCCCCACGACCCCCTCTCCCGCTTTCGAGCTTGGCGCAAAGAGCGCTGACCCGGTAGCTATGTACTTGGAGGATATCTACACCATCGCCACCAACCTGGCCGGACTACCTGGCATGTCTGTACCCTGTGGCCTGGTGGACAATATGCCAGTGGGCCTGCAAATAACCGGTAATTACCTGGAAGAGGCGCGCATGCTCAATATCGCCCACCAATACCAACAGGTAACCGACTGGCACAAAGCCAGCGCCGTATAAGGAGATAAATTGTGGAATGGGAAATCGTTATCGGGTTGGAAATTCACGTCCAGCTCTCCACCCAGTCAAAACTCTTTTCCGGCGCTAGTATCCGCTTTGGCGCTGAGCCGAATACCCAGGCTTGCGCTGTGGACCTGGCCATGCCGGGCACACTGCCGGTACCCAATGAAGAAGCATTTCGCTTTGCGGTAATGTTCGGCCTGGCGATGAACGCGGAGATCGGCAAGCGCTCCGTTTTTGAACGCAAGAATTACTTCTATCCCGACTTACCCAAGGGCTATCAAACCACTCAATTGGAACAACCTATTGTCGGCCCAGGTGAAGTGGAAATTCACCTGGAAGATGGCAGTAGTAAGAAAGTGCGTTTACACCACGCTCACCTGGAGGAGGATGCTGGTAAATCCCTGCACGAAGACTTCCACGGAATGTCCGGTATCGACCTGAACCGCGCAGGTACGCCGCTGATTGAGATTGTCTCTGAACCGGATATGCGCAGTGCCGCCGAGGCTGTGGCCTACCTGAAAAAAATTCACAGCATCGTAACCTACCTGGGCATTTCCGATGGTGATATGTCCCAGGGCTCACTGCGCTGCGATGCCAATGTATCCGTGCGCTTGAAAGGCGAAGAAAAACTCGGCACCCGTACAGAATTAAAAAACATCAATTCTTTCCGTTTTGTCGAGCGCGCAATTAAAGTCGAAGCTGAACGTCAGATCGATATCTTGGAAGACGGCGGCACCATTACCCAGGAAACCCGCCTCTACGACGCGGACAAAAATGAAACTCGCTCTATGCGCAGTAAAGAAGTGGCCAATGATTACCGCTACTTCCCCTGCCCTGACCTTCTGCCAGTTGTACTCACTGATGAATATGTCGAGCAACTGCGCAGCATCCTGCCAGAACTGCCCGATGCAAAAGCAGCCCGCTTCCAAGCGGAATACCAGCTATCTGCTTATGATGCAGACCAGCTGACACAGGAGCGTGCCAGTGCAGACTATTTTGAAACTGTGAGTAAATCCTGTGGCGAATCCAAGCTTGCCGCCAACTGGATTAACGGTGAACTGGCAGCGCTGCTCAACCGTCGTGAACTAACTATTTCACAATCGCCGGTTTCTGCCGACCAACTAGCTGGACTAATCTCGCGCATCAAAGACAACACCATTTCCAGCAAAATCGCCAAACAGGTATTCGAGGCTATTGCCGACGGAGAGGGCAGTGCCGACGAAGTCATCGAAAAGCGTGGGCTGAAACAAGTTTCCGATACCGGCGCTATCGAAAAAATGGTGGATGAGGTGATCGCTGCAAGCGATGCCCAGGTAGAAAACTACCGCAAGGCCGATGAATCAAAGCGCCCCAAAATGATGGGGTATTTCGTCGGGCAAATTATGAAAGCGTCCAAAGGGCAGGCAAACCCACAGATGATTAATAAAATCCTCAAACAAAAATTGGACGCACTGCTTTAACCCTCAACAATTCAAGACCTGGGTCGGGCTTCGCCCGCCCCCTATTTATGTAGCAAGGATATAGTTTTGAGCCTGAAAAAAGACAAACAGAAAGTACTCGGAGAAGTTTTTGACGAGGAGCGTATTACTGGATTCTTGATTGGTGAAGCCCCCGCAGGCGTAAACCGGGATTTTCACCTGCTCGAGCGCGCCTATCGAAGCATGAAAGCAGAGAGTTTTGCCACATTTGTTAAGTTGTTTCTCGCTGAAGGCATGGATCTGAACAGCCCTGGCCCCGATGGAAAAACCCTGCTGGCACGTATTGCCGAACACCGCCAGGGCGCAGAATATAGCGAGATTTTAAAAACCGCTGGCGCCAACTGAGAGCTCTGGAAATTTAGGCATCGTACCAGCGAAAGGTGAGAGTATGACTTCAAATCCCGTTCACGGTATCGACGCATTGGTGCGCGGTATCCACTTGATTACCCGGCGTGAGTTACGCCCATTTATCCTGGTGCCATTACTAATAAATCTGGTGCTGTTTATTATTATCAGTAGCATAATGATTTCACAGCTCGGAGGGCTTACCGATTATATAAGTAGCCTGCTTTCCCACACGCCGGTAAATACGGAGAATATGTCCTGGTGGGAAGCCATTATGGCCAAGGGTGCAGCATGGACCGCCAGTGCTTTTCGCTGGCTCGCCTGGATCATTGCACTAATAGTGCTTTTCTTATTCTTCCTCGCCTACGGCTATTTATTTAGCGTTATCACCAACATTATTGCCGCCCCCTTTAATGGATTGCTCGCTGAGAAAGTAGAGGAATTGCTAACCGGTAAAGCTCCTCCTGCCGAACCGATAATGCAAATGGTATGGCGTACCCTGGGCCGGGAATTGCGTAAGCTGGGTTACTTTATATTTTGGGGTTTGATCGTATTTATAATTGCCACCATCACCAGCTGGACCATTATTATCCCCGCAGTGCTCACCGCAGTTTGGGGCGCTTGGTGTATGGCTATTCAATACGTTGACTACCCACTGGATAACCACCAGCGGCCATTCGATGAATTAAAAACGGTACTGCGCCGCCGTAAACTCACAAGCCTCACCTTTGGTGGGACCGTGATGCTTGCCAAAATGGTGCCGATTTTAAATATCTTTATTATGCCTGCGGCAGTTGCTGGCGGTACGGCTCTGTGGATTGAAAGATTGCGTATCGAGGGGGATCCGGGAACTCAAACTCCAGTACTTCAGTAACCTTACCAGTAAGATAGGAAGCCCTCTCGTACAGAGGGCTTTTTACTTTGACACTATCTTCCAGATGTTTTCTTCTTTTTCAGTGCGCGATACCAGGGCTGCTGATCCTTGGCGATATAAGCGCTAGCCGACAGGCAATTGGCCAAGTCCTCAAGCTCCTGGGTAAGCACTTCACCTGGAAATTTTTTCCTTACCATCTGCTGGAGCTTGTCTGCCAACAATGCATCACGCAATCCCTCTGGCCTTTGAATACCTGCAGAAAGAATTTCAGGAATCCACTCAGACAGATCCCGAACCGTTATCCAATCGTTTCCCTGCTCAGGATAGCCAGAAAAATCAGTATCGAATGCCAGGCCGGAATCGTTATTTAGAAAAGTATTATTTAACAAATGATTGGAATTTTTGAACCTCATAAAGAACTGCTTGGCATCACCCCTTGAAGGCAGCAACTGAGTATCATCCTCCAACATCATTGGCTTCAGCTTAATCAATTCAGATTCCGCCACCCCCAATTCCAGTAATTTATGGGTCAGCAAAAACTCCTTTCTACCTACCCCCTCATTCACTCTGCGAGCAGAAAGCTCTACTCCCCCGCCAAGCAAAGCGAGAAAGTCACTCACAATATCACCGCCATGTAAGGCTTCCCGACTGAAAAGCCTCACTCTGAGGGAATCAGCTCCAAATACATCCGCCCACAGCTTTAACTTGGTAAAATAGTCGTAGTAAATTTCAATATCTTTACTGAAAGAAGGGAAAGCCCCTTCATCGTGGCCAAGTAATTTACTCGAGGAGCTCCGATTGGAAGCCGCTCCTCTAGCTCCTTGCTTCTTGAAAGATATTGCCTGCAGGTCTTGCCTGCGCAAGTAAACAATTACCACAATCTTATCGAAATACTTGCTACATACTCTCTGAACAAGCTCGATACTATCGCACTGATACAGATAGGAAAGATGCTCAGCTGAAACTATCACTTGCTCACTGCGGCTCGCAGCAAGCAGCTCATCAAGTCGGGAATTCACCTGGAAGTGGACGCGGCCCTTCTCTTTGCATACATCAATACACCCTGAAGAGTTCCCCTTTTTCCCAAGGGAAAGAAATTCAAAGCCTGCCTGGTCCAAAGCCTGTACTTGCTCCTTCATTGCCAATTGAAGGGAGCTGGAGCCGGTTTTATGAAAACCGATATGTAGATAAAGGATGCGCATCCGAATGTGAACTGTAATTTTTATTGAATGAAGGATGTCAATTTCAGGCTGCAAGTAGACTCCAGTATTACCGGTGTCATCTGAAGTTGCAGGGCCTTACTTCACGTAATAGGCCAAATTTGTTTAATTTTAGGACAGAATTGACAGTTTGAATGAAATTAAAGCCTCTACTGGTACATTCGTCACAGTTTAAACCTTAACAAAGCAAAGGAGCGGTGAATAGCAGGAGGGGGAAAAGCATTCTCGAGCAGGTAGTTAAGTGCTGTAAGGGCTAACCCCCTTACAGCACACAGGAGAATCAGTGCCGACGTGGACGACGATGACCTCCAGAGCCACCGCGACGCCCATCGCGATCACCGTGACTGCGCTGAACTTTCACCTTGGGCGGTTCAACCAAAAGCTCTTCTGGCGGCACTTCGCACTTGAGCTTGCCCCCGAGCAGCTGCTCAATGGGCTCCAGACGCATGGCATCATCTTCACAGGCGAAACTGATAGAGGTGCCCGTTTTACCCGCCCGACCAGTTCGGCCAATGCGGTGAACGTAATCCTCCGGCTCTTCAGGCAAGGTAAAATTCACCACATGGCTAATACCGTCGATATGAATACCACGCCCGGCGACATCAGTAGCTACCAGTACTTTGGTTTTGCCAGACTTAAAGTCATCAAGGGTGCGAACCCGCTTGTTTTGTGCCACTTCACCGGACAGCAGGCCCGCAGAAATGCCGTGAGCAAGAAGCTGCTCGTGTAAGCGGCGGCATTGGTCGCGGCGGTTGGCAAAAACAATCAGGCTATCCACCTCTTCCCGCTGCACAATGTTGTAAAGCAAGGTGTACTTTTCTTCGCTGGCGGACAGGTAGACATGCTGCTCTACAGTATCCGTGGCAACCCTCTCCGGCTCAATCTCCACAACTACCGGATCATCCGTCCACTGCTCCACCAGATCATCCACTTCGGGAGTAAATGTGGCGGAGAAAAACATAGTTTGGCGATGGGTTTTACGCGGCGTCTGACGAACAATACGGCGCACCTGGGGGATAAAGCCCATATCCAGCATGCGATCCGCCTCATCGATCACCAGGACTTCCACCTGATCCAGGAAGCAGTCCCGATTGCTGACAAAGTCCAGCAGGCGACCCGGCGTCGCCACCAGGATATCCACCAGCCGCTCATTCAGGTTTCTCTGCTGCTTGTCGTAATCCATACCGCCCACCAGGGTATGAATTTCCAGCTCGGTGTGTTTACACAGTGCCTTGGCATCATCGGCAATCTGCATCACTAGCTCACGGGTCGGAGCGATAATCAGGGAGCGGGCTTCGCCGGCGTAGCGCTCACCTTCAAACGGGTGCTTGAGCAGATCGTCAATCACGGTGATCAGGAAGGCCGCTGTCTTACCGGTACCGGTTTGTGCCTTACCCACCAGGTCGTGGCCATTGAGGGTGTGGGGAAGGGAGCGACCCTGAATTGGCGAGCAATACTGGAAACCCAGGTCGTGGATAGCGTGCATCAGCTCATTGGGCAGTCCCAGGTCGTGGAAGCGGACCTTGCCCTCCTGTTCTGGAACCTGGAATTCATCCAGGGACCAGGGCGCTGCGGGTGCCGCTGGCTTTCTGCTGCGCTGGCGCCCTTTTTGAGCGTTTCTGCTACCGCCCCGGCGCGACTTCCCCTCCGCTTGTGCGGATTTTGTACGCCCCTTGGCAGCCTTATCAGACGGCTTTTGCCCTTCTTTTCGGCGTCCGGAGCTGTCTTCTCCCCGGCGGGAGCCCTTATCCTCTTTGGAGGAGGATCGGCGGAACAACTTTCCTATCAAGTGAAATACTCGCTCAAATGTTCAAATAATCGGCGAGTATAACATCTCTACGGGGCTCCCTGCCCGCTATAGTGACGGCACAGCCAGTAATCCACACTGAAAAACCGCCCAGCCCCACTACAAAATAGCGCCAGCAGCATAATGAAATAAGTAGCTGCAAATTCAATACCATTTTTCAGGATGGTCACTCCTCCAGTTTCCACCAGCCACTCATAATTGCCGTGCTCCTTGAGTAAACCGACAATTTTCTCTTTACGCACTGAGGCTTCATCAATCAGATCCTTGCGCCACTCCCAGGGCACGCTCAAGGTTTTATCAGGCAACGCAGACCAACCGTTCTCCCAGTGGGCCGTATAGGCTGCCACTGCCATCACAAACATCAGGGGAATCGCCACCAGCCGAGTTGCTACGCCCAGCAAGATGGCGATGCCACCTAAGAATTCCACCAATGCAGCTATCCACGCCATCAACATCGGCGCTGGAAGCCCCAACCCCCAATCGGGATTGCCAAACCAGGCAGCGACATCTTCGATATTATTCATCTTATTCATGCCGGCCAGGATAAAAATTGGCGCCAAATAAATCCGTAGTAATAATGGCCCCAACCAGTCTATTTTGCGTACATAATGTACAAAGCAGTTGTACCAACCGCTTAGGCTATTCATAGCTCCACTCATTTAGCTCACTCTCTTATCAGTGTCTTTGTTCACTTTAGTCGAGTGATATCGCCAACTCTTACACAGCCCTATCTCAGCGCCCCAGAAAGCACATCTATGCTTGCAGAACCCAAGTAACTTGAGAGCAATCTGGTGGGGAAAACTTACGTACTGGTCCACGGGCTATTTCATGGAGGCTGGTGCTGGAGCAGAGTCGCCCACCTCTTGCAGCGTAATGGGCATCGAGTATTCACCCCCACCCATAGTGGCCTGGGGGAACGCAAACACCTACTCTCCCCCTCCGTTGGCCTGGATACCTTTATACAGGACCTAGTCAATACAATCCTCTGGGAGGAGTTGCAGCAAGTCACCCTTGTGGGCCACAGCTTTGGGGGAATGGCTGCAACCGGTGCCGCCGACGCTTTACCCGAGCGGGTACATCGATTGATCTACCTGGATGGCGCTGTTCCTGAGCCAGGGCGCCCATTCAGCAGCCAACTCCCCAGCGGTATAGAGGAGCAGCGATTAAAGCAGGCGCAAAATATCGACGGCACTCTGTGCATTATGCCGCCACCACCAGAAGACCTGGGGATAACCCACCCCGATGATATCCGCTGGCTAAAACGCCGTATGACCCCACATCCCATCAAAACACTACTGGACCCGATCCATTTACAACGCCCTCCAGAACAGGGCCCTCCATGCACTTTTATTCACTGTACCCAACCGGAGTATCCGCCAGCCATCTACAGTAGCCGCAAAGCAAAGCGGATAAGCGGGTGGGTTTATCGGGAGGCAGCAATAAACCATGACTGCATTATTAATAAGGCAGAAATTGTGGCCAAACTACTTGAGGAAAGTCCGTAATCAGCACTGGGCGCAGGCGCCATTTGTACCGTAGAATGTCGGACCTTTTTGCAGTACCGCCCCGCCTTCCCCCGGCAGACTGAAAGCCTCTCCGAATTTTGGCCCGCCGCCCGTTTTCAGCTGTATTTGCGAAGGCCAGGGCCTGTTAACAACCCCCCGCAGGATTAATTTTTTGTCAAAATTAGCCCAGACCCCAGAACCCTCTATCGAGACCAGCAACAAGAGCTCAGGTTTTTCATTGTTCAAGCTTTACCGAAATGCCACTAAAACCGAATTGTCGCACCTAACCACCTTGGGAGGCCCTCTGGTGGTCAGTAACCTGGCTGTGGTGAGCATGGGAGTTGTCGATACTCTGGTAGCAGGACGCGCTGGAGAAGTAAGTCTCGCTGGGCTCGCCTTGGGGGCCAGTATTTGGGCTGTTTGCGCAGTGACACTAATCGGCCTGCTCGCTGCTATCTCCCCGGTTGTTGCACACTTGCGCGGTGGCCGCGATGAAGCTGGCTGCGCCAGGCAACTGCACCAGGCGCTGTGGATCGCACTGATCGGTGGCATTCTGGTGTTTTCCGCCCTGCTTGCGGTTCCTATCTGGAGCCACTGGATAGACACGGAAGAGCCTGTCCGCAAGGTGATGGAGGGCTATGTACTGGCCCTGACTGTCGGCACCCTGCCTTTTGCACTTGGCACGGCGTTGCGCGGTTACTGTGAGGGTATGGGACAAGTGCGCCCGGTAATGCGCATCTATATCACTGCCGCTATTTTAAATATTCCCCTGGATATTCTTTTGGTATTTGGTGCCGGCCCCATACCGGCAATGGGAGGAGCAGGATGTGGGTGGGCTACCGCAGCGGTCAGCTGCCTGATCGCACTGGCACTCTTCTGGCACGCGAACACTGATCCGGTCTACCACAAGCTAAAACTTAGGCTGTTACCGCCTCGCCCCCACTGGCCAACCCTGCGCCACTTGCTCGCAGTGGGCCTGCCAATTTGTGTGGGTGCGGCCAGTGAAGTTACTTTTTTTGCCAGTCTTACCATTTTGCTTGCCCCCTATGGCGCAGCCATTGTCGCCGCCCATCAGATCAGCATGAATGTGGGCTCGATTTTTTACTTGGTCGCACTGGCACTGGCCCAGGCCCTGAGTATCCGCACCGCCCAACTACTCGGTCAGGGACGGCCAAAGCGCGCGCGCTTCTGTGGCAAAGTGGGCATCAGTAGCGGCCTAATCTACGCACTGGGCACAGGTGTACTTTTGATTACCCTGCGTACCCTGTTTGTTCAGGCCTATACCAGCAATGAAGAAATTATCGCGGTAGCCACCAACCTGCTATTGCTGTGTGCCGCATTCCAGCTCGTGGATGTCACCCAGGCAATGACCTGGGGCGCACTGCGCGGATATAAGGACACCAGTGCGCCCATGTTTATACAGCTATTTTCCTACTGGCTGGTGGGGCTTTCTACCGCCTACTGGCTGGGAGAGAGCTTCTGGGGGGTATACGGTTATTGGACCGGTGTCTGTATCGGCTTGGGAACGGCTTCAATCCTGCTGGGAATTCGCTTTTGGCGAACCAGCCACAAAGCCATCGAGCGAACCTACGGATACACGTAATTCGGCGCGTATCACATTCCTCGGGAACGTATTGACTATACTGGCGCTCCAAAGTCCCAATCTGTGCCGGACACAAGGCTCTCCGGCACACCCAGATATACGAAGTTGACCGGAGTGCCGAATGATCCCGCGCCAATCCTCCCGAAGGACCCGACACCTGCTAAGCCTGGCTTTACTGCTTTCATCCACCCAGGCCCTGAGCGCCGATGACAGCACTGGCGAAGAGACAGAAGCGGTCCCCCAGGCTGCCAATATGCAGCTGGACCAACCGGTGATCACAGAGCTGGGGCCACCCACCAACGCTGCCCCTACTGAGGAGCAATCCCAGTCGACAGATGCTGGTTCTGAAGAAATCTCCCTGCCCCAAGCGGAAAATCTGGAGCTGGACCAACCTATTCAGGAACTGGATAAACCGGCAGCTCCCACCGAGACTGCTCCCACCACCGATAAAGAAACCGAAACAGTTAAACCTCAACCCGAATTACCGGAGCCCGGCACCATCTCCCTGGTTCCGGGAGAGACTGCCAAGCCTCTGCGATTATTAGGCTCAGAGGTTCCCCCTGCGACTTCTACACGCCTGGCCTGGTCTCCCAGCCAACACTTCGAAGGGGTCTATAGCCCCACCGCTGTATTGGTGGTTAACGGCGCCAAGCCAGGGCCGGTTCTCTGCCTTACTGCGGCGGTGCACGGTGATGAGTTGAACGGTGTGGAAACTGTGCGGCGGGTTATGTACGACCTGGATGCAGACCATTTAAGCGGTGCGGTAATTGGCGTACCCATCGTCAATCTGCAAGGCTTCCATCGAGGCTCCCGCTACCTGACTGATCGACGCGACCTGAACCGGCACTTCCCCGGCGATCCCAATGGCTCTTCGGCTTCGCGAATTGCCAATTCATTTTTCCACGAAGTGATCAGCCACTGTAACGCCGTGGTGGACTTACATACGGGTTCTTTTTATCGCACCAACTTGCCACAGTTGCGCGGCGACTTAACCAATCCCAAGGTAGTGAAAATGACCCAGGGTTTTGGCTCCACTGTGGTACTGCACAGCGCCGGAGCCAAGGGTACCCTGCGCCGCGCCGCTGTGGAGGCTGGTATCCCCACCGTCACTCTGGAAGCCGGAGCACCCATGGTGCTGGATGAGCTATCGGTAAGTCACAGTGTGAAAGGTATACGCACTCTGCTCAACCAGCTGGGTATGGTGAGTAAATTCCGCCTCTGGGGCGACCCCGAACCGGTTTACTACACCTCCACCTGGCAGCGGACATCGACCGGTGGGGTTATCTTTAGTGAGGTCCAGCTCGGCGAGTTTGTACGTAAAGGCGACTTACTGGGAACGGTAACCAACCCGATTACTAATGTACGCACAGAAATTCGCTCTGAGCACAACGGCCGCATTCTTGGCATGGCATTAAACCAGGTCGTGCAACCGGGGTTTGCCGCCTACCATATCGGCATCCAGGCTCCCCAGGAACAAATCAGCCAGCCCCAGGAAGTAGTAGCGGAAGAGTCAGTCGCTGACAAATCAGAGAGCAAAGTACCGGCCACTCCAGAAAACCGCCAACCGCCGACAGAAGGTGAGGAGTAAATCCCCACCTATTAATCACTGACTTTATCGATCACCGTCACTTCGGGCATTACCAAAGGTTCCGGTTGAAGGGTGATATGATCGATATCGAAGCGCTTGACCAGGGTTTCCCGCAAGCGCTCCAGTACGCTGGGCCAAGCCTGCAAGTCATCCACCACAATATGGGCCGACAGGGAAATAGTGCTGGAATCCAAGCGCCAAATATGGAGATCGTGCACAGAGCGTACCCCGGTTACCGCCGCCAGTGTCTCGCCCACAACCGGAAGGCTCAATTCCCTGGGTACCCGCTCCATCAATACATCGATTGCATCCCTGAGCAGTCGCACGCAGGAAACCAGGATTAACAGGCAAATAAGCAATGAAAGCAGGGGGTCGATGGGTACCCAACCGGTAAAATAAATCACAGCTCCGGAAGCCAGTGCCGCGACAGAGCCCAGCATATCGCCCATCACATGCAAAAGCGCACCGCGAATATTGAGTGTGCGCTCGCCTTTTAATAAAACCCAGGCCGCCAGAATATTAATCAGCAACCCCATGGCCGCAATCAACATCACCGTACTGCCGTGCACCGGCTGGGGATTGCGCAACCTATCAATGGCCATAAAAGAAATACCGACCACGATCAGTAGCATAATCAGGCCGTTGGTTACCGCAGCTAAGACCTCCGCTCGCCCCCAGCCAAACGACAATTCCCGATCAGCGGGTTTTTTCGCCAGTACTGCGGCAATAGCCCCCAGTGCCAGGGCAAAAGTATCGGTCAGCATATGGGCGGCATCGCCGAGCAATGCCAGTGAGCCAGATAGCCAACCACCTATGGCTTCAACTATGGAAAAACTGAGAGTGAGAACCAGTGCAATAATTAATGGGCGCAAAGCCCCATTGCCGGTTCGGTGGTGGACATGATCATGCATAGGCTCCCTCCTCAAATCCCTGTGGCAGCTCCGCAGGTATCACTATTTTTGCCCTAAGGTAATTCGCTCCCAACCGGAATAATCCCTGCGACTTGAAACTTTATTCAATCCCGCCGCAGAAAAAATATCCCGCACGCTCTCAGCTTGCTGCCAACCGTGCTCCACCATTAGCCAGCCATCGTTTTCCAAGTAATCACTAGCGGTTGTGGCGATATGCTCAATATCTGCCAAACCCTGTCGCTCTGCCACCAACGCAGTGCGGGGCTCAAAGCGTACATCGCCCTGCACTAAGTGCGGGTCAGATGCATCGATATAGGGAGGGTTGCTGACGATCAGGGAAAACGGCTGTGGCTCCAAACTGGAAAACCAATCGCTCTGGATAACTTGCACATTTTGCAACTTGAGGGAGCGCCGGTTTTCCTCTGCCAGTGCTACCGCAGCGGGTGATTTCTCCGCTGCAATAATTTCCCATCCCGGTCGCTCCGACGCCAGAGCCAGTGCAATAGCACCAGTGCCAGTGCCCAGGTCCAGTGCTCGCAACCTGCCCTGGGGGAAAAACTCCAGCGCGGTCTCCACCAACAATTCAGTGTCCGGGCGGGGGATCAGGGTGGAGGAATCTACCTTTAGCGACAGGGACCAAAATTCGCGCTCACCGATAAGGTGTGCCACCGGCTCTCCCGCTTGCCGGCGCTGGAGCAACTGCTCATAGCGCACTTGCTCAGCTTCATTCAATTCGTATTCCGGCCAGGTATAGAGCCAGGTGCGCTCGCGCCCCAACACACTGCCGAGCAGAAGCTCTGCATCCAGGCGCGCGCTGTCGCTATCGGTTAATTGGGCGCAGCGTGCGATATTTTCCTTGACGCTGGTCATGGAGAAAAACCTATAAAAACGCCGCTCGAGGCGGCGTAAAAAATCTGGATTTATTGGGCCAGGGCCGCCAACTGGTCGGCCTGGTATTCCGTGCGCAATGGCCCGATCACCTCCCCCAGAGCCCCCTGCATAATCTCATCGAGTTTGTAGAGGGTAAGGCCGATACGGTGATCGGTAACCCGACCTTGGGGATAGTTGTAGGTACGGATTCGCTCAGAGCGATCACCGCTGCCCACCAGGCTGCGGCGGGCATCGGAAATTTCCTGGGCCGCCGCCGTTTCCTGCGCAGTATTGAGCTTCGCTTGCAACAGTGCCATCGCCTTGGCTTTGTTTTTGTGCTGGGAGCGCTCGTCCTGACACTCCACCACAATCCCCGTGGGAATATGGGTTAAGCGCACAGCGGAATCGGTTTTGTTAACGTGCTGACCACCGGCACCGGATGCACGGTAGGTATCCACACGCAAATCCGCTTTATTAATTTCAATCGCATCGCGCTCATCCGGCTCCGGCATCACAGCTACCGTACAAGCCGAGGTGTGAATACGACCCTGGGATTCTGTTTCAGGAACCCTTTGTACCCGGTGCGCGCCGGACTCAAATTTTAATTTTGCGTAGACATCTTCACCGGCGACGCGAGTGATAATTTCCTTGTAGCCGCCGTGCTCACCGAGATTTTCGCTGACAATTTCTATTCGCCATCCCTGCTTCTCCGCATAGCGAGAGTACATGCGAAACAGATCGCCGGAGAAAATAGCCGCTTCATCACCACCGGTTCCTGCGCGAACTTCCAGGAAAACATTTTTTCTGTCGTTAGGATCGCGTGGCAACAGCAAAGTCTGTAGCTCTCGCTCCAGCGGCTCCACTTGACCTTCAGCCTCGCGCAGCTCTTCCTGAGCCATTTCGCGCATTTCCGGGTCATCTTCCCCCAGCATCTCCCGAGCCGCGACCATATCTTCCTGCAACTGTTTGTAAGCGCCGTAGCATTTAACCACTTCTTCCAGCTCAGAATACTCGCGGGAAAGATCGCGGAATTGATCCTGATCAGCAATTACGTCGGCGTCGCCCAACAGCGCAGATACTTCCTCGTGGCGCTCAAGCAGGGTTTCCAGTTTATTCAGTAACGATTCTTTCATTGATGCTTTTTCTCTAAATCGATATCGGTGAGATCATCCAACCCAACGACCTCGCGAGCGATACGCAAACGCTCAATATCACCCTCCGCCGTGGCTTTTTTCAGACTGACGGTGGGTGCATGAATTAATTTATTGGTGAGAGAGCGAGCGAGCTGCTCCATCAGTCGACGAGGGTCCTCGCCTTTTTCCAGCTGCAAAAGTACCCGCTCAAGTTCGGAAGTGCTCACTTCCTGGGCTCGCTGCCGGTAACTGCGAATACTATCCACAGCTTCCAAAGAGCGGCTCTCTTTGGTAAATTCAGCCGCTGCAGCATTTACGATTTCCTGAGCTGCCTCCGCCGCTTTCTCACGGGAGCGCTTGCCCTCATCAATAACCCCGCGCAGATCGTCCACCGTATACAGATAAACATCATCCAGCTCGCCAACTTCCGATTCGATATCACGGGGTACCGCAATATCCACCATAAACATGGGGCTGTGCCGACGCTTGCGCAGCGCCGATTCGACCGCTCCCTTACCCAGGATCGGCAGCTGGCTCGCGGTGGAACTGATAACGATATCCGCACGCGCCAGATGCTCGGGGATATCCGCAAGCAGGATTGCCTCGGCACCAAAGCTCTCCGCGAGCAACTGGGCCCGGCTCAATGTGCGGTTGGCAACAATGACCTGCTTGATTCCCTGATCGAGCAAATGGCGGGCAACCAGCTCCACAGTCTCTCCCGCACCGATCAACAGGGCAGTCTGCTTTTTCAGGTCGGTGAAGATACGCGAAGCCAGAGAAACAGCAGCGTAGGCAACAGAAACCGGGTTTTCACCGATTGCAGTTTCGGTGCGAACCTTCTTGGCGACGGTAAACACCCGCTGGAAAACCCGGTGTAGTTCACTGCCCACACTGCCGGATTCCCGCGCCACCGCATAGGCGGACTTGATCTGGCCGAGGATCTGCGGCTCACCCAACACCAGGGAATCGAGACCACAGGCAACGCGCATCATATGGCGTACCGCTTCTTCATCGCTGTACACATAGGCACAGCCCTTGAGCTGCTCCAGGGGCACCTGGTGGTATTCAGACAGCCATTGCAACAGGGCTTCTGACTCCACATTTCCGTATATTTCGGTGCGATTGCAGGTAGACAGGATGGCCAGCTCGCGGCACCCCAGTGCTTTTCGCGCATCTCCCAGTGCGCCGGGCATCACCTCGGGGGCAAAGGCCACCCGCTCGCGCACTTCGACCGACGCGCTATCGTGGTTGATACCCAGGGTAAGAATTGGCATAGACTTCCGTTAGCATTAAATCTTAAAAGGCGGAAACCGCACTGGGAGCGCATTTTCATAGGCAGCCGTCTCCCTTGCAAGCGTAAGAGGCAGTAAAATTGCCCGCCGATTTGGCAAGAGCCCCTGCCCACTACCGTTCCAAACCCGATTCACGACTAGAATTATATGGCGATAATCGTTTAAAACACGCCAGTAATACCCCGCTTTCAGCGACAACGTAACGTATGGACACGATCTATGCTCCCACCTCGCACAAATCAGCTTCCGGCCCGAATTTCCAGCCACGTGCCCAAGTTTGCCGCTTTCCTTGTAGCATCCGTAATGCTTGTTTCTTGCACCCAACACCAGACGCCGGCGGCCCCCTCTACAGAAATCGCGAGCACAGCACTGGAGCCGAGCAACCTTAAGGGTAGGGAAACCACTGAGTCAGAAGAGCCGGAAGCTAAAACCTTCCCAATTGATACCTTCTACACCCTTCTGGTGGCCGAAGTCGCCGGTATCCGCGAACAGTACGATGTCGCACTGGCCAATTACTACCACCAGGCGGAGGTCACCAAAGATCCCGGGGTCGCCGCCCGCGCTACACGCATTGCCCGCTTTTTAAATGCCCGCCAGGCCGCCTTGGATTCGGCCCGGCTATGGGTAGAGCTTGAGCCACAAAACGCCGATGCACAGCTGGCCCTCACAGCCGAGCTGACTTTGTCCGGCGACTTACACACTGCCCTGATTCACGCCAGTAAAACCCTGGAACTCGGCGGCAATCCGCCCATGCAATCTCTCGCGGCAACCGCAATCGGGCACGAGCAACTCACGGAACAAGCCAAGCGGGAGTTTGCCCGGCTGGCAAAAGTCTACCCCCTCGATGACGAGGTCGTGCTCGCCTATGCCATGGTACTGCGCACCGAAAGAGAATTCGCCCGCGCCCTGTCCCTGGTGCGCCGCGTCCAAGAGCACCATCCAGACCAACTGGATGCACCACTGCTGGAAAGTCACCTGTTGGTTGATCAGGGCAAGCGCAAGGAAGCCATTTCCCTACTCGAACGACTCGTAGGCATCCATCCCTCCGAGAGTCGCTTGCGCCTTCAATACGCCCGCCTGTTGATTCGGGAGGACCTAGCCCTGGCACGCAAGCAGTTTGCCGAACTGGTTAAGCAGCGCCCTGAAGATGGCAACCTGATTTTGTCGTTGGCCCTAATTCAGTACGAGACCGAGCAAACTGACGAGGCCAAAGTCCTCTTTACCCAACTACTTGAATTACAGCAGCACGAATCCGCTGCTTATTTTTACCTGGGCAGCATTGCAGAAAAATCCGGGGATTTTTCCCATGCAATTAAATATTTCCGCGAAGTGGGGCCCGGCAGTGATTACGTAGAAGCCATTACTCGCGGTACGGAATTGCTGGCGAGCCTGGGACAGCACAGCACTAACCGGGAATGGTTTGCTGAACTGAGAAAAAAACACCCCACTCAGGAAGAACATTTTTACCTAATGGAGGTCGAATTACTTCGCAAAAGTGGTGAAGCCAGTATGGCTTTACAGCGAGTAGACGAGGCATTACAAACCAACAGCACCAGCGGTCGCTTGATGTACACCCGCGCGCTGTTGCATGACCAACTCGGCAACGCACAACAATTCGAAAAGGACTTGAGAGACCTGCTGGAAAGAAATCCCGATAACGCCACAGTTCTCAACGCACTCGGCTATAAACTGATTGAAGATAAATCCCGGCACGCAGAAGCCTACCAGTTGATCAGCCGCGCTTTGGAACTCGAGCCTGAGGACCCGGCAATAATCGACAGCATGGGGTGGATAGAGTACCGTCTCGGCAATCACGAAGCTGCGGAAAAGTATCTGCGGCAGGCGATGGAAAAGTTGCCCGACCACGAAATTGCCGCACACCTCGGTGAAGTACTCTGGGTTCAGGGAAACAGAGAAGCCGCCATGAAAATGTGGAGAAAAGGTCTTCTGCTGAATCCCCACAGCAAAATTATTCCGGCTGCCATGAAGCGCCTACAAATCGAAGAGTCACTGGAACAACATGCATCAGATAGCTGACAAGACAACCGCGCGAAGATTCTATCTGTTATTGCTGGCATGTCTGGCAATAATGATTTCCGCCTGTGCCGGACAAAAAACCAAACAAGAACCGGAGCCAGGTTCCCCCACTGAAAATCAAAATCCGGCACCGCAAACAGTAGCTGAATTTACCCAGTGGAATCTCAAGGGCAAGCTGGGTGTTCGCTCCCCCAAAGAAAACGGCAGCGCTAACCTGGCCTGGCTTCAGGGCGGTGCAGAGAATTTTCGCCTGCATCTCAGCGGTCCGCTCGGAGCGGGCACTACCGTCATCACCGGCTCAGCCGGTGGAGTCAGTTTGGTGCGCGGTAGCGAGCCGCCAATTTATGCGCGCAACCCGGCACAGCTAACCCAGGAAGCACTGGGCTGGCCCCTGCCCGCCCGGGAGATGTTCTACTGGGTGCGCGGTCTTCCCGCGCCCGGCGCCAAAAGTGGCGAGCAGCGCAACGCCCAGGGCCAGCTGCAAAGCCTGCAACAATCCGGCTGGGCTTTGAGTTTTAGTGAATATCGCAGCGAAGGTCCATTTATGCTGCCAACCCGGATCAAAGCACAAACCAACAGTCCTACTGGCCCGGTATCCGTCACCCTGGTGATTAAAGACTGGGGTTTGTAGAGAGTTTTACATAACTCTGCCAATGCCCAAATCGCAGCATGCAGGTATTATGGCGATCCTGTAATTGATTGCCCCCTTTTTGCCTCATGCTGCTAACCCTGCCCGCCCCAGCAAAACTCAACCTGATTCTGCGCATTCTCGGCCGTCGCCCGGATGGCTATCACGAGTTACAAACCCTGTTCCAACTTCTCGATTTCGGCGACTTATTGGAATTCAGTGAGCGCAGCGATGGCATTGTCAGTGTCGATGCCGGCCAGCTGGATGTAGCTGAAGAAGACAACCTGGTTTATCGCGCAGCCCAATTGCTGCGCAAACAAGCTGAGCCGGACCGACAAAATTCTCTCGGCGCCTCTATTCGGTTGATAAAGAAGTTGCCTCACGGCGGCGGCATCGGTGGAGGCAGTAGCGATGCCGCCACCACTTTGCTCGGGCTCAACCACTTATGGCAGTGCAATTTATCGATCGATAAACTGGCAGAGCTGGGACGACAATTAGGCGCGGATGTTCCAGTTTTTGTGCGCGGGCGCACCGCTTGGGCGGAAGGGGTTGGTGAAAAATTAACCCCAATAACCACCGAGCAACGCCACTACCTGGTTGTCTCAACTGGTTGCGAAGTGAGCACTGCAAAAATTTTTCGCGATTCACGTTTGACAAGAGATTCAGTCGCAATTACATTAGCGGCCCTTCGCGAGGAGCAGGCCAACGAGATGCGACTCGGCAGCGAAAAACTGGAAACATTTTCCGGCAATGACTGCCAGCCATTAGTTGAAAAGCTCTACCCTGAAATACGCGATGCCAGAGAATGGCTCGAGCAATTTGCTCCAGCACAACTCACCGGCACCGGGGGCTGCATTTTTGCTGCATTCCCTACGGCAGAGGCAGCCATTGAGGCACACGCCAAACTGCCTGAAGCGTGGCAGGGTTTTACAGCAGCGGGTGTATTGGTTTCACCGACACATCAAGCGCTAGCGAAAATCTCCTCAGATTTTTGAGGAAACATTACTGGGGCGTAGCCAAGCGGTAAGGCAGCGGGTTTTGATCCCGTCATGCGAAGGTTCGAATCCTTCCGCCCCAGCCACTTTCTTTATATGCAATGGCACAGTCAAAAACCGGTTCCGACATGATTCAGTCTACGCTGATCCAGCCGGCCCAGGCCATTCGCACAGGGCTTTACAGAGCCACTCCCCAATTTTTAAAGAATCCTGAAGGCAGGCTTGAATGCAATCGCCCGATGGTTGTGCGAGCACGCACCCAGAGCAACCCGTTGAGCAAGGAAAAAAACTGTGGCCAAAACCCTGTTTTTATCCGCGCAACAGTGCGCCGCTCAACACAAAAGTGTTGCAGCAAAAACCCTGACTGCTAGCAAATATGCAGGCATCTACACTTCAATTCACTTCAAGACAGAATTAAAGGAACTCGCAGTGGCTGACTTAATGGTCTTTACCGGCAACGCAAACCCGGAACTGGCACAGAAGGTTGTCGACCATATGGCGATCCCCCTGGGTGAAGCCACGGTCAAGCGCTTCTCCGACGGCGAGATTGCAGTAGAAATTACCGATAACGTACGCGGCCGCGACGTTTTCGTGGTGCAATCCACCTGCCAACCCACCAACCGCAACCTGATGGAACTGATCCTGCTGGTAGACGCCCTGCGCCGCGCCTCCGCCGGCCGCGTTACCGCTGTAGTCCCCTACTTTGGCTACGCCCGCCAGGATCGCCGCGTAAGATCCCAGCGCGTGCCGATTTCCGCAAAAGTGGTTGCCGATATGATGGTAAGCGTAGGTATCGACCGCGTATTAACCGTCGACCTGCACGCGGAACAGATCCAGGGCTTCTTCGACGTTCCTGTGGATAACGTTTACGGCTCCTCTGTCCTGCTCGACGATATCGAGCGCCAAAAGTACCAGAACCTGGTGGTGGTATCCCCGGATATCGGCGGTGTTGTGCGCGCCCGCGCCGTGGCCAAGAGCCTCGACTGCGACCTGGCCATTATCGACAAGCGCCGCCCAGCCGCCAATGTTGCTGAAGTCATGAACATTATCGGTGAAGTCAGCGGCCGCACCTGCCTGCTGGTAGACGACATGGTCGACACGGCCGGCACCCTGTGTAACGCCGCCAACGCACTAAAAGAGCACGGCGCCGAGAAAGTTGTCGCCTACTGTACCCACCCGGTACTGTCCGGCAACGCCATCACCAACCTGAACAACTCCGTTCTGGATGAGCTGGTGGTTACC